>NZ_BAAGUZ010000001.1:0-52409 GCF_054781135.1 Paralcaligenes ginsengisoli | reverse complement strand
CGATAGACGGCGTCTTCAAATACCAAACCGTAAATACCAAAGCTACCAACCCATCGAATCCCGCAAAACCACTCGAACCAAAAATACCTTAAGCCGTCGCCATATGCACACCGCCGTCCACAGGCAGGCAAACGCCGGTGATGTAGTTCGCATCGTCCGACGCCAGGAATACGGCTGCCTTGGCGATATCCCAGCCCGTGCCCATGCGTCCCATGGGGCAGAGGGCATTGCGCGCGGCCACCATGGCCTCTTTGCTTTCGTATTGGCCAGAGATGTCTTTGTAGATGAGCGGGGTATCGATATACCCGGGCATGATGGCATTGACACGTATGCCCGCGGCGGCATATTGCAGCGCCAGGCCGACGGTCAGTTGATTCAGGCCTCCTTTGGCCGCGTAATAGGCGGGATAAGGGTAGCCGGTGTATCGAATGGCGGCCAGGCTCGATATATTGATGATGCAGCCGCTTTTTTGCGCAAGCATGGCCGGCAACACGTGCTTGCAGGTCAGGAAAGCGCTTTTCAGGTTCACGGCCAGCGCGAGATCCCAGTCGGATTCGCTCAGGTCGGTGACGCTGCCCATTTTTGCCATGCCGACGTTGTTGTGCAGTATATCGATACGGCCGTGCTTGCCCAGCGTTTCGGCAACAATGTTGGCTATGTGCTCCGAATTCGTGGCGTTGGCGGCGTAGGCGTCGCAGTGCCCCCCTTCCGACAGAATGATGTCGCGAGTTGCGTCGGCCGCCTTTTTGTCGAGGTCGATGGCAATGACTTTTGCGCCTTCGCGTGCATAGGCAACGGCCGCGGCCTTGCCGTTGCCCCAGCCTTCGCCGACCGAGCCCGCGCCAAAGACCAGCGCTACACGGCCCGCCAATCGTTTTTCACTCATGATTCAACCTTTGTTTGCTGGGGCCGGGAGCTTGGCGCTCCCGGCCGGAATCGATACCTGCCTATGCCCGTCTATTTCAGGAAGCCTGTCGACAGCCATGGGACCGCGGCGACGATGATCAGCCCGATGGCGATCGAGCACATGTATCCGATAATGGGCTTGATGCCTTTATCGGGTGCCACGCGTCCGATTGCGCAGGCCGCGTAATAGCCCACCCCGAATGGCGGGGCGAACAGGCCTATGCCCATCGACAGTACGGCCACCATCGCATAATGGACTTCGTTCACGCCGAGTTCTTCCGCAATGGGGAACAGCAAGGGGCCAAGCAGCACAATCGCTGGAATGCCTTCCAGAACGCTGCCGAGAATGACGAAGGTGACGATCGAGACGCACAGGAAGGTAACACCCCCGCCCGGCAGAGAGCCCATGAAATCGGCCAGATCGCTTGAAAAGCCTGATTGGGTCAGCGCCCAGGCCATGCCGGTGGCCGCGCCGATAATCAACAGGATGGCGCCGGACAATGACGCCGTATCGATCAGCATGGGATAAATGCGCCGTATGTCGAAGCGCCTGTAGACCAGCAGGCCGATGATGCACGAATACACAATGCCTATGGTCGACACTTCGGTGGCTGTGGCAACGCCCTCGACGACGGCCGCGCGGATGACGAAGGGCAGAGCCAGGGCCGGCAAGGCAATGATGAAGCCTTTCAGAATGTCGCTTTTGCTCGAGCGCACGACACGACTGAGATCTTCACCGCGGTTGCGGTACCAAACGACCAGGCACAGCATGATGCCGAGCACCGCGCCGGGCAGCAGGCCGCCGGTGAACAGGGCGGTAATGGAGACGCTGGTCACCGAGCCTATGGTGATGAGTACCAGGCTGGGAGGAATGGTTTCCGTCTGTGCTCCCGCCGCCGACAGCAGGGCGACGAGTTCGCCTTCGTCCGCGCCGCGTTTTTTCATTTCGGGAAACAGGACCGGAGCGATGGCGGCCATGTCGGCGGCCTTGGCGCCCGAAATGCCCGAGACCAGGTACATGGCGCCGATCAACACATAAGACAGCCCGCCGCGCACGTGACCCAGCAGGCTGGCCAGGAAACTGACCATTTTCTGGGCCATGCCGGTCATTTCAATGAGCAGGCCCAGGAACACGAACAAGGGCACCGCCAGCAGGATGAGGTGCGACATGCCTTCGTTCATGCGGCTGACCAGCACGGTGACTGGCACCGTGGTGCTGAGGATCAGGTAGCCGAAGGTGGCCAGTCCGAACGAGAAGGCGATCGGAACGCCGGTGAAAACCCCGACCGCCACCAGGCCTACGAAGAATATGAGCAGGTTGTAATTGCCGAGTTCTTCGAATAGCGGGCTAAGAAGGTACAGGCCCGCGCCGATCAGTAGAATCAGGCCCAGGGATTTCGCCACCAGTTGCCAGTTTGAGACTTTATAGAGCCGGATCAGGGCAAAGCAGGCCATGAACAGCAGCCCCGTGGGCAGTGCCGCCGTGCGCCATGCCAGGCTCAGGCCCATGGCCGGAGTGGTGATGACGGCCTGATCGCGAGTGGCCTGGAAGCTGGGCAGCAGCACGAGCAGTACGAAGGCCAGCGAGCATAAAACAGCGAACACTTCCAGGAATGCCCGTGTTTTCGGTGTGGCCTTGTTGACCAGGGCGGTCATGCGCATGTGTTCGCCGTGGCGGAAGGCGACCGCCGCCCCCAGCATGGCCAGCCACAAGAACAGCAGCGAAGCCAGCTCGTCGGACCAGATAAGGGGGGTGTTGAGCACGTAGCGGGCGAAAATCCCCGAGAACAGGATGACAATTTCTGCAAGCACCAGCAGAGCGACGGGAATCTCTACCAGGTGCCCCAGAAAATTGTCCAGCTTTGTCAACCAAAGCGGGCTCTCGCGAAGATTGTCGTCAGCGGCCTGTGATTCGGAAGCTTGCGACAACATGGCGCGCCCTTACGTCAGGGAACCGACCGATTTTTCCAGTGTGGCCCAGGCGGAATCGCCGAACTTCTTTTTCCATTCGGCATAGAAGCCTGCCTGGCGAAGCGTGTCGCGGATGGGCCCCGTCTTGGGCGTATTGAACACCATGTGCTCGCTGGTGAGTTTCTTCTGCAGATCGTCGTTGAGCGCGGCTACATCGGCGCGCTCTTTCACGCCGGCTTCGTTGACGTGCTTGGCGACTATGGCCTGGATGTCTTTGGGCAGGCGGTTCCAGGCATTGTGGTTGCCGAGGAACCAGAAGCCGTCCCACATGTGATTGGTGAGGGAGCAGTATTTCTGCACTTCGAAAAGCTTGGCGGTCTGGATGATGGCCAGGGGGTTTTCCTGGGCGTCGACCACTTTGGTCTGCAGGGCCGAATACACTTCATTGAAATTGATGCTGGTCGGTGCCGATTTCAGGGCCTTGAACATGGAAGTCCAGAGCGGGCTTACCGGCACGCGGATTTTCAGATCCTTGAAATCGTCGGGAGTGACAATAGGCTTGTTGCTGGTCGTGACCTGCCTGAAGCCGTTGTCCCAGATCTTGTCCATGACGACCAGGCCGCTTTTGCCGATTTCGCCGCGTATGTAGGAGCCCAGGTCGCCGTCCATGGCCTTCCAGACGCTGTCATAGCTGGGGAAGGCAAAGCCGATGCCGCTGATGGCGGCCGCGGGCACCAGTGTGGAGAGGATCAGCCCGGACAGGGTGAAGAATTCGACCGCCCCGGCGCGCAGCTGATTCAGGGTTTCGGTGTCGGAACCCAGTTGGCTGCTGGGGAAGATTTGCAGTTTGAATCGCCCTTTGGTTTCTTCTTCTATTTTTTTGGCCATTTCCTTGGCCCGGACATTCATGGGGTGAGTGACGGGCAGGTTGTTGGCGTATTTGTAGCGATAGGTTGTAGCGGCCATGACGCTCTGGAGAGGCGCGGCGATGATGGCGGCGCCGGCACCGGCGGTGGTGAGCATGAAGGAACGACGGCTTAACTTCATTGATTTGTCTCCTTGGCCATTATGTGGCCTATTGATTGACTCGCGCCTACAGTTATAACAGACGCATCCAGGTATTTTCTTGCTTCGGCGTTGGCCGGTACAGTGTGGACTGTCGAAGTATTGTATTCTCGAATTCTACCTTATGGAACAAAAAATAATAATTTTTTTTCAAATTCATTGACAATCATTGGGTGTTACGTAGAATCGCAAATAGGAAATTATCAAATTCAGTTTTTAGGTCCATAATATGGAACAAAAAAAGAGCCCGGCGCCACTGCGCCAGGCTTCTGGCAGTCAGGCCATCCATCGTGCAATCAAGGTGCTGCGCTGCATTGCCCGCAGCCGCAACGAAGGGATAGGCTTGTCCGCCCTGAGCAAGCAGGCCGATCTGATCAAGTCCACCACGCACCGGCTTACGACGGCTTTGATTTCAGAAGGGCTGGTGGAGCAGGACCTGAAAACACGGCGCTATTACCTGGGATCCGGGTGCCACGCCCTGGGCCTGATTGCGTCGAACCGTTTCGGTTTGCACAAGACGGCCGCCAAGCATGTGGCCAGGCTTGCCCAGGAAACAGGGGACACCGCTTTTTTCTCGGTCAGGCAGGATATCAATGCCGTCTGCCTGCTTAGGGAAGAAGGGGACTATCCCTTGAAGTCTCATGCGCTGCTGGCGGGCGATCGTCATCCCCTGGGGGTTGGCGCCGGCAGCCAGGCCATGCTTGCCGCCTTGAGCGACAAGGAGGTCGAGTACTGCATACAGCAGAATATCGACTACATCCTGGCCACGTATCCGAAGTACACACGGGCTCTTGTCGAAAACCTGGTCAAGGAAGGGCGGGCTAAGGGCTATTCCGTCAACCCGGGGCTGATACTGGCCGGTTCGCTGGGCATAGGCATGGCGGTGCGCAACGAGCACGGCGCGGTAGTCGGCGCCCTCAGTATCGCCACGGTCGAAGGAAGGCTGGGGCCGGAACGAGAAATCGAGCTGTACAAATTGCTCAGGCGGGAAGTCGACAAATTGGAAAAACACCTGCAAACGGAAGCCTTGTCTCATGCCTAGCGCGTGAACAGGACGGGCGGCTATTTACGAAATTCATTTCAAGGAAATCAGTCATGGCAAAGAAAGCGGTAATTGTGGGATGGTCGCATATTCCTTTCGGGAAGCTCATCGATCCCGATACCGAAACCCTGATGGCGCGGGTATCGGGTGCGGCGCTGGAACACGCCGGCATCACGGGTAAGGAAGTCGACGGCATTTATGTCGGAGTCATGAACAATGGTTTTCAGAAACAGGATTTCCAGGGCGCCCTGGTTGCACTGGCCGATCCCGACCTGGCTTACGTTCCGGCGACACGCCTGGAGAACGCCTGCGCCACGGGCTCGGCGGCACTGTACACCGCCATGGATTTCATCGAGTCCGGCCGTGGCCGTGTGGCGTTGGTCGTGGGCGCCGAAAAAATGACAAGCCGCCCGACTCCCGAAATCGGCGATATTTTGCTCAACGCCAGCTATCGCAAGGAAGAGGCCGACATCGAAGGCGGCTTTGCCGGAGTGTTCGGCAAAATCGCGCAGGAATACTTCACGCGCTACGGCGACAAGAGTCGCGAGCTTGCCATGATTGCCGCCAAGAATCATCATAACGGCGTCAGCAATCCTTATGCGCAAATCCGCAAGGACCTGGGCTTCGATTTTTGCAACGAGATATCCGAAAAGAATCCGTATGTGGCGCAGCCCCTGCGGCGCACGGATTGCTCGCTGATTTCCGATGGAGCGGCGGCCATTGTCCTGGCCGATGAGGAATTCGCGGCCCAGCTGCAGCGCGCAATCGGCTTCAAGGCAAGGCAGCATGTCAACGATATTCTGCCGCTCAGCCGACGCGATCCGATTGCGTTCGAGGGCGCCACACGGGCCTGGCGGCAGGCGCTGGCTGCGTCGGGCCTGTCTCTTGCCGACCTGGACTTGGTCGAAACCCACGATTGCTTCACGATTGCCGAACTGATCGAATACGAAGCCATGGGCCTGGCGGCTCGAGGCGAAGGCTACAAGGTTGTCCAGGACGGCACGACCCGCAAAGATGGCCGTTTGCCCGTCAATCCGTCGGGCGGGCTTAAATCGAAAGGCCATCCGGTTGGCGCCACTGGCGTCTCCATGCATGTCATGGCGTGCATGCAACTGACCAATACCGCGGGCGATATGCAGATTCCCGATGCCCGTCTGGCCGGCGTCTTCAATATGGGCGGTGCGGCCGTGGCCAATTACGTCAGCATCCTGGAGCGCGTTAAATGATAGCGGTTGACGTTCGCGAGCCCGCGGGAGGGCTGGTACCCATTTCGCGGCGGGTGATGAATCTGGCGACGTTTCTCAGCCAGACTGCGGCCCGGTTTGCAAATCGGCCGGCGCTGGTTTGCGATGAAACGGCCACAAGCTGGGGCGAGCTGGAAAAGCGGGTTCAGGCGCTGGCGCTGGTCTTTGCAAGCAAGGGGCTGGGCAAGGGCGACCGCGTCCTGGTTCATTCATCCAACTGCCGCGAATTGCTTGAATCGATGCTGGCCACGTTCCGGATCGGCGCCGTGTGGGTACCGACCAATTTCCGGATTACGCCCGACGAAGTGCTGTACCTGGCGCAGAGCGCGGGCGTGTCGGCGTTCATATGCCATGCCGATTTTCCCGAGCATGCAAAAATTGTCGATGCGATTGCCGGTTTGAAGCTGTTTGCCCGGATCGGGGCCGCCGACTTCGGCACCGGTTCGATCGACGCGCTGATAGACGCAGCGCTGGGCAGCGGGTCGCACCAGGTCGAGCGTGTCGATTACGACGACCCCTGCTGGTTTTTCTTTACGTCCGGCACGACGGGCAAGCCCAAGGCGGCCGTGCTGACTCACGGGCAAATGGCTTTTGTGCTGACGAATCACCTGTGCGACCTGATGCCGGGGTTGTCTGAAGCCGACGCCAGCCTGGTTGTGGCGCCCTTATCGCACGGGGCGGGAATCCATTTTCTCACGCAGGCGGTGCGCGGCGCCGCCACGGTATTTTCAACCCAGTCCAAGTTCTCGCCGGAAGCGGCGTGGCGTCTGGTGGAAAAATACAGAATCAGCAATTTCTTTACAGTGCCGACGATTCTGAACATGCTGGTCGGGCACGAGAGCGTCGATCGTTACGACCACTCGTCGCTGAGGCACATCATTTATGCCGGCGCCCCGATGTACAGGGCGGATCAGAAGCGCGCGCTCGACAAGCTGGGACCGGTTCTGGTGCAGTACTACGGGCTGGGCGAGGTAACGGGAAACATTACGGTGTTGCCGCCGCATGAGCATTCGTCCGACGACAGCCTGATGACCAGGCCCGGATCCTGCGGCTTTGCGCGCACCGGCATGCAAATATCGATTCAGGATTCCACCGGCCGGGTTCTCGATGCCCGTCAAACCGGCGAGATCTGTGTGTGCGGTCCGGCCGTATTTGCGGGCTACTACAACAACCCGGAGGCCAACCGCAAGGCATTCCGCGACGGCTGGTTCCGCACCGGCGACGTGGGGCATATGGATGAGCAAGGGTACTTGTACATTACCGGCCGCGAATCCGATATGTATATTTCCGGAGGGTCCAATGTGTATCCGCGCGAAATAGAGGAAAAAGTACTCGGCTACGAAGGCATCAAGGAAGTATGCGTGCTGGGAGTGCCGCATCCGAAATGGGGCGAGGCGGGCGTGATGGTGTGTGTGCTGAAGGAACAGGCGCAGTGGAACGATGCCGCTTTCCAGGCCTGGCTCGACGCGAACATCGCGCGCTACAAGCATCCTCAGAAAATAGTGATCTGGCCGGAACTGCCCAAATCGGGATACGGCAAAGTCACCAAGAAAATCATCTACCAGGAACTGCTGGCACAGGGATCGTTGCCGCTGCATTGACATGAGGCCTCAACCGACAGGCCGGAGGTGTTCGGCTTGCTTGATGCCCGATCCGTCCGGTTGTCGAAACGCCCCGGCGGGTTCGAGTATTGAAGGTCGATATACATCAGGAGACAAGGGCAGATGGACAGAACTTCGAACGTTATTGTGGTCACCGGCGGCGCTTCCGGAATCGGCCAGGCGCTCAGCCAGGGACTTTTGCACGAGGGCTGGAAGGTGCTGGTGCTGGATCTGCTCGAAGACCGGATTGCCGCGGCCCGTAAAGAGCTTCAAGCGCCGGATGCACAGCGGCGAGGCCCGGGAACTATGGGTTTCGGCCGTGCCCATGCATCGCTACGGCGCGCCCGAAGAACTGTGCGGCACAATCAACTGGCTGCTCGATGGCGGGAAATCAAGCTACGTGACGGGCCAGACCATATCCGTGGACGGCGGTTTCACGACCACCGGCCTGATTAATCATTGAGTGTCCCAGGCCCGGGGGCGGTGCGCTTGCCGCGTGTTGCCTGCGGGCGCCCGCAAGGGGCACCCCTACCCAAACCCATGCCTACGATTTGGCCTTCTTCTTGGGCAGCGCCAGCATGGTTCCGCGGCAAGTCTTGGCACCGCACAGGCAGCGATATTCCCGCCTCAGTTTTTTGGTGATCTTGCCTTCCATGACCAGGCCGTAGTCGTAGAACAGTTCTTCGCCCGCCGCGATATCGCGCAGGGCAACGATATACACACGTTTGCCTTTGGCGCTTTCCTGGGCCTCGCAATTGGGGGCGCAGGAATGATTGATCCAGCGCGCGTCGTTGCCCTGGTTGCCGCCGTCGATCACCTTGCCCGAGCTGATGGCGAAGAAGAATGTATGGAACGGATCGTCTGGATTGACGGGATGCAGGGCATCGGCTTTTTCGGGACTGATGCGTTTGCCTGCGTATTCGATAATGCGTGTTTCGGCAGGGATGTTTTTGGCGGCAAAGACACCGGTTCCGTGCAGTGTCGATTGCCTGACGATATGCCAGGACGAAGTGGGTTCGGTCATAAGTTGGTTTTACGGTGTGGCGGGGTGAGGGATAATATGCGGTAATAGCGTATCTTATGCAAATTCAAGCAAGCCGTGAATACTTCTACCGAAACGAATAGCCGCAATGGCGCCGAAACCCTGCTGCAGACCCTGATCGCCCTTGGTGTCGATACCATTTTCGGGTATCCGGGAGGCGCGGTCCTGCCCTTGTACGACGCGCTTTATTCCGAGCCGCGCATTCATCATGTGCTGGTGCGCCACGAGCAGGCCGCCATGCACGCGGCCGAAGGCTATGCCCGCTCTACCGGCAGGCCGGGAGTGGTGGTGGTGACCTCGGGGCCAGGCATGGCCAACACGACTTCGGGGCTGCTCGACGCCCTGTGCGATTCGATTCCGGTGCTGTGCATCAGCGGGCAGGTCGCTACCGGCGCCATCGGCACCGATGCCTTCCAGGAGTGCGATGCCATCGGCATCTCGCGTCCGGTTACCAAGTGGAACGCGCAAATCCGGCGCGGCGAAGATGTCGCGGCGATCGTCGCCAAGGCGTATCACCTGACTACCCAGGGGCGTCCGGGCCCAGTATTGCTGGATTTTCCCAAAGATATACAAATCGGCCAGGTTCCCGCCGATTTTGCGGTGTTCGACGCCGTCGCCCCCGCCGAAGCGGCTGTCTCCGGCCCTTCCGCCGAGGCGGCCGTCAAGCGCGCCGCGGCCCTGATCGCCAATGCCAAGCGGCCTGTGTTTTACGGCGGCGGCGGCCTGGTGAATTCGGGTATCGATGCGTGCCATGCCTTCACCAGCCTGGTGCAAGACCTGGGCGCTCCCTGCACACTGACGCTCATGGGCCTGGGCGCGTTTCCGGCCGATGACCCCTTGTTTGTCGGCATGCTGGGCATGCACGGCACGCTGGAGGCCAATCTGGCCATGCATCATGCCGATCTGATCGTTTGCGTGGGCGCGCGTTTCGACGACCGGATCACCGGTCGCCTGTCCGATTTCTGCCCGCATGCCAGCAAGATTCATCTGGATATCGATCCGGCCTCCATCAATAAAGTCGTGCGGGCCGATGTCGCGATGGTGGGCGACTGCTACCCCCTGCTGCGCGCCTTGCGCAAAGAACTGGGGCCCATCGATCAGCCCGGTGGCCGCCTCGATGCCTGGTGGCAGCGCATAGGCGTGTGGCGCTCCCAGCAGTGCCTGAAGGTCACTCCTTCGTCCGAACACATTTTGCCGCAGCATCTGATGCAGCGGCTCGATCATGTCCTCACCGGCACCGACGCCATTATTTCCACCGATGTAGGCCAGCATCAGATGTGGGCCGCGCAGTACATCAAGTTCAATCGCCCGAATCGCTGGCTGACCTCCGGCGGCGCGGGTACCATGGGTTACGGCGTGCCGGCCGCGTTCGGAGCGCAAATCGCGCATCCCGGCAAGCCCGTAGTGTGTGTCAGCGGCGACGCGTCGGTCTTGATGAATATCCAGGAATTGGCCAGCGCGATTCAGCATCAGACTCCCATCAAGGTCGTGCTGTGCAATAACGGTCATATGGGCATGGTGCGCCAGTGGCAGGAACTCATCCACGAAGGCCGCTACAGCCACAGCTATAACGCGTCGCTTCCCGATTTTGTGGCCCTGGCCAAGGCTTTTGGCTGGGGCGCGGCGCGGGTCGAAGATCCCGCCGAACTCGATGCGGCCCTGGCGGCCTGCATGGCCTACGACGGCCCCTTCTTTCTCGACGTAGTGGTGCTGGCCCAGGAAAACTGTTTCCCCATGATGCCGGCCGGCTGCGGCCATCAGCAAGTCATGCTTTCGGAAGATACCTGGTACGTTGAAGATTAAGGCAAAGCTTCCGCATATCGACTGCGATATCGATTCGCGGAAAAACGCTAGAAAACCCCAATACCCATATAACTCGACTTCATGTAAAACCGAGCGTTCAAATTTAAAATTTATAGGTATTGGGGAAAATGCGAAAAACTTGGCTTTCTACTAAATGGATGATCGCGGCATCGGTGGCCGGAGCTCTTGCCGCCAGCCCGGTGCTGGCGGCAACGACGCTGAAAATGGCCTATGCCTTGTCGACCAATTCGCATTATGGCGCCGGGGCCAATGCGTTTGCCAAGTCGCTCGAAACCAGCACGAATGGCCAGTTCAAGATCCAGCAGTTTCCCAACAGCGCGCTGGGGGGAGAACGCGAGGTCATCGAAGGCCTGCAACTGGGCACCATCGATGTGGCCATTGTGTCCACGGGTGCAACCCTGAATTTCGTGCCCAAGACCGGGGTGTTCGATATTCCTTTCCTGTTTCGCGATCTGGCGCACGCCCGCAAGGTCATGGACGGCCCGATCGGGCAAAAAATGCTCGAAGAATTTCCCAAGCGCGGCCTGATCGCCCTGGCCTGGGGCGAGCAGGGTTTTCGCCAGCTCACCAACAATATTCGACCGGTAAAGACGCCTGCCGACATCAAGGGCCTGAAAATCCGCACGACTGAAAATCCGATTCATATTGCCGCGTTCCGTCAGTTGGGTGTGCTGGCCACCCCCATGGCATGGCCCGAGGTGGCAACCGCCTTGCAGCAAGGCACGATCGACGGCCAGGAAAATCCCCTGTCGGTCATTGTGTCGGCCAAATTGCCGCAGTTGCAAAAATACTTGTCGCTGACGGCTCATGTGTATGGGCCGGCGCTGGTGCTGATGTCTCCGTCCGTCTATAACGGCCTGTCCGACGCCGACAAGGCCAAATTCAAGACGGCCGCGCATGAATCCGCCGTGGCGATGCGACAGTACGTCGATGCCGTTGAAAAGAGCGGCATCGAAGAGGTCAAGAAGCAGGGCATGCAGGTCAACGAGGTCGACCACGATGCGTTTGTGAAAGCGGTGGAACCCATCTATCCGCAATTCTACAAGCAGTACGGCAAAGACCTGGTCGAAGCCATACGCAATACCCAATAGCCATTTGGTGTAGCAAGGCTGATCAACCCCAAGGGCTGGCGCATGTGCCGGCCCTTGTCGATTACCCGCCGGTGCATCGATCCGGCTTCACTACAGGACATAGCCGTGCCTATCATTCGTTTTCTGGATCGAACTTTGTTCCGCCTGATATCGATCCTGACGCAGTTGCTTATATTGTCGGCCGTCGCGGCCGGTTTTTATCAGGTTATTGCCCGTTTTGTCCTTCAGGCGCCTGCCGACTGGAGCGAGGCGTGGACGCGTGCGTCGCTGATCTGGATGGTGCTGCTTGGCATTGTGCTGGCCTTCCGTGGCGGAGCCATGCTCAGCGTCGAGATGCTGCACAGCGTATTGGCCGGACGAAAGAAACGCTGGCTGGAGCATTTGTTGATGCTGATCAGCGTCGGGTTTCTGGTGTTCATGGCCTGGGTCGGCAGCGAAATGACGTGGCGTGTGCGGTTTCAGAATGTGCCGAGCCTGAATATTTCGATTTCCTGGATCTATCTGGCGATTCCTGTCGGAACGGCGCTGGCCGCCCTGGCCGTGATTGTGCGCTGGGCCGAAGGCCCCAGCGAGGCCGTGTCGGACGAGGCTCCCGTTTAAGGCGCCTCGGCCCGCGCCTGAAAGTATAAGGATGGTTGCATGTCGCAGTTGATGATTGTTTCTATGTTGTTTTTCTTTGCCCTGTCGGTGCCGATTGCGGTGGCGATTGGGCTTGCCAGTTTGATGGGGGTGGCCTTTGACGGCCATATGACCTGGCTGGTCGTGGCCCAGCAAATTTATGCTTCGCTGGATAAATACCCCTTGGTTGCGGTGCCGTTTTTCATACTGGCGGGCAATTTGATGGAGGCCGGCGGTATTTCCGAGCGCATGGTGGATTTTGCCAAAAGCGTGGTCGGCGGCATTCAGGGCGGGCTGGCCTGCAGTTGTGTGCTGACCTGCATGATTTTCGCGGCGGTGGCGGGATCGAGCGTGGCAACCACATTTGCCGTGGGCGCTATCCTGATCCCGGCGATGGTCAAGCATGGCTACCCGACTCCTTTCGCGGCATCGCTGCAGGCGTCCTCGGCCGAGCTGGGGGTGATTATTCCTCCGTCGATTCCCATGATTCTGTTCGCGGTCTCCACCGATACTTCGGTGGGCGAGCTATTTATTGCAGGGATCCTGCCAGGCATTCTCATCGGCGGCGCCCTGATGTTTTATGTGTGGTTCTACGCGCGCCGCAACGGGCTGGGCAAGGCCGATGGCGAGGGGCGTCTGTCCCTGTGGCCGGCGCTCAAGCGCGCCTGGCTGGCCTTGCTGATGCCGGTCATTATTCTGGGCGGTATCTACGGCGGGGTATTCACGCCCACCGAGGCTTCGGTGGTGGCGGTGGTGTATGCACTGGTCGTGGGCATATTCATTTATCGCCGGCTCAGTTTGCCGCTATTGTCGAAGACTTTGCACAAATCGGTGATTTCCACCGCGGTGATCATGTTTGTCATTGCCAATGCGGGGGTGTTCGGTTTTCTGCTGAATCGCGCCGGCGTGCCCGATGCGCTGGGACAATGGCTGAGCCATTTGTTCCATGACAAGTATTTGTTCCTGTTGGGTGTGAATGCGGCGCTGTTTGTGATCGGCATGTTTATTGAAACTTCGGCGTCGATTGTGGTGCTGGCGCCGTTGCTCTTGCCGGTTGCGGTGCAGTTCGGGGTGGACCCGGCGCACTTCGGGATCATTATGGTGGTGAATCTGGCGCTGGGGATGGTGACGCCGCCGTTCGGGGTGAATTTGTTCGCGGCGTGCACGGTGGCGAATATTCCGCTCGAACGTCTGATCAAGCCGCTGCTGCCTTTTGTGGGGGTGGTGCTGGCGTGTCTGATGATTATTACTTATGTGCCCGAGATCAGTTTGTTTTTGAAGCAGATGGTGTATGGGCACTGAGGGGGCTCTTGTGGTCGCCCGTAGGGGCTGTTTATAGGGGCCATTTTCGTTCTTAAGACGCGGGGGTGGCGGCCCAGGCAGGGTGGTGCTCGCCTCGTCCGGTCCTGGCTGCGCCAGGACTGCCCGCGGCCGGCGCCTGGATCGGGCGGTCGCGGAACTCGCGTCGTCCACAGCCCCCCGGGCTGTGGACACCCTTGACGCTCAAACAGCCGCTCCCTTGCATCCCGATCCAGGCGCCGGCCGCGGCGGACTCAAGCTCGCTCACCCTGCCTGGGTCGCCACCCCCGCTTGCATGAGGGCTTTCCGTATGAGGGTTTTTGCGTGAGAGATCTTGTAGGGGGGGCTTTCTTTGCACGGGGGCCTGCTTTTTTTGCAGTTATGAACTATGGCCATAAGTTCACGCGATTATGCGCGGGTTGTTCGGGCGCGTTAAATATGCCTCTATCACTGTTCGCTTGAACTGCCCGTGTACGGGGAGCCATGCCATCCCCCAAAAAGTTGAATCGGCGTCCAACTTTTTGGGGGTAGTCCTTTGTGGCCGCCGTCTGGCTCAGAATGGCGGATCGTCGTCGTCGCCGGCGCTTGAGTGGGCAGCGGTTTTCTTGACGGCTTTTTTCGCGGCGGTCTTTGAAGCCGTTTTGCTGGCCCGCTTGACCGCTGTTTTCGTGGCTTTTTTGGCCGCGGTTTTTTTCACTGCCGTTTTGGCGCTTGCCGCAGTCTTGGCGCTAGTTTCCGCTTCGACCTTGCCGGCGCCGGTTTTGGCCGCGGTCTTGCCGGCTGTTTTGCGGCCTGGTTTTTCGGGGCGGGCTTCGAATTCGAAACCGATCTTGCCGTTGGCCTGCTTGGACAGGAAGGCTTTGAACTTGCGATTGGTGCGGCTCGAGACGAAGCCGTCGAGCAGGTCGGTCTTGCCTTCGGCCAGCAGTTTCCTGATCTGGTCCGGCGAGATTTCTTGCTGCAGAATCATTTTTCCGGAGCGGAAATCGCAGCTTTTTCCCGGTCCTACCGATTTTTCGCACACATAATTCATGCCATGCTCGTAGACGTGGTTGCCGCATTTCGGGCAGGCGCCCAGCGGGCTTTGCGCTGAGAAGTCGATGGGTTCGCCGTCGTCGTCATCGTTCTGGCCAAAGTCGAACTCGAGCTTGTATTCGTCGGTAATGCGCAATAGCGCCGCAAACGGCCGACCCATTTTGCTGATGAAGCCGGGCAGTGGCCCAAGCGTGCGCTTGGAGAGCAATTCTTCCACTTCGGAGATTTCGAAAGTACGTCCGCCCGGGTGCTTGCCGATCGAGAAGTCGCAATTGGTGCAGGCGTAGCGGCGGTAGTTTTCCTTCACGACACTGCCGCATTTCGGGCAGGGCGTAGTCAATGTGGCGTAGTCGCCCGGCACGGTATCGCGTTCGTACTCTTTGGCGCGCTTGACGATGATTTGTGTCATTTGCGCGATTTCGCGCATGAAGGCGTCGCGGTCCAGTTCGCGATGTTCGATTTGCTTGAGGCGGTGTTCCCATTCGCCGGTCAGTTCGGGCGAGGTCAGTTCGTTTACGCCCAGGCCCGAGAGCAGGGTCATGAGCTGGCGCGCTTTGGCGCTGGGGATGAGATCCCGGCCTTCGCGCCGCAGATAGCCTTCGTTGAGCAGGCCTTCGATAATGGCCGCGCGGGTGGCCGGAGTGCCCAGGCCGCGTTCGGACATGGCTTCGCGCAAGGCTTCGTCGTCGACCAGTTTGCCGGCGCCTTCCATGGCGGAAAGCAGCGTGGCTTCGTTGTAGCGGGCCGGGGGCTTGGTAACCAGGCCTTTGGCTTCGATTTCGTCGGTCTTGACCGTTTCGCCCTCGGCCACGGCGATCAGGTTGGTGTCGTCGCCTTGCGCTTCGCGGCCATAGATCGCCAGCCAGCCCGGATTGATGAGCACCTTGCCTTCGGTCTTGAAATGATGCCCCGAGACCTCGGTAATGCGGGTTGTAACGCGGAATTCGGCTGCCGGGAAAAATACCGCCAGGAAACGGCGGGTGATGAGCTCGTAGATTTTTCCTTCGGCTTCGCTGAGGTCGCGCGGGATTTGCAGGGTAGGGATAATGGCGAAGTGATCGGAGACTTTCTTGTTGTCGAAGATCCGCCGGTTGGGCTTGACCCAATCCTGCTTGCATACGGTCGCGGCGAAAGGCCGCACGCTGGCCGCGGCGGACGAGCCCTCGCTGGACAGGGCCTGCATGGTCTGCTTGACGGTTTGCAGGTAGTCTTCGGGCAGGTAGCGCGAATCGGTACGTGGATAGGTCAGTGCCTTGTGCCGCTCGTACAGCGTTTGCGCCAGCGAAAGCGTGGTTTTGGCCGAAAAGCCAAAACGCGAGTTGGCTTCGCGCTGCAACGAGGTCAGG
This sequence comes from Paralcaligenes ginsengisoli, assembly GCF_054781135.1. Classification (NCBI taxonomy): domain Bacteria; kingdom Pseudomonadati; phylum Pseudomonadota; class Betaproteobacteria; order Burkholderiales; family Alcaligenaceae; genus Paralcaligenes; species Paralcaligenes ginsengisoli. Next base: position 36,385 of record NZ_BAAGUZ010000001.1, on the reverse strand, counting down.
TCGAATAGCGCCGGCGACATCTGGGTGGTCGGCTTGGATTCTTCGTTGACTTGGCCGGCCTGGCCGCGGCAGGCGGTAACAATGGTTTGCGCCGCCGTTTGCGACCAGAGTCGCGAGTCGCGCTGTTCGGGGTCGAGCTCGTTCCTGGCGAATTTCGGATCGAACCAGCGCCCGGTGTAAAAGCCGGCGGCCGCGACGAAGGTGGCGTGCACTTCCCAGTAGTCGCGCGATACGAATTTGCGTATGCGCTCTTCGCGTTCGGCGACGATGGCCAGGGTGGGAGTTTGCACGCGTCCCACCGGGGTTTTGAAGAACCCTCCGTCCTTGCTGTTGAACGCGGTCATGGCCCGGGTGCCATTGATGCCGACCAGCCAGTCGGCCTCGGCCCGGGACCGGGCAGCCGATTCCAGGGGTTTTAAGGCCTCGTCATCGCGTAAATTGGCAAAGGCCTCACGGATGGCTGTCTGCGTCATGGAACGCAGCCACAGGCGCTGTATGGGCTTCTTGATGCCAGAGTATTGCACGATGTAGCGAAAAATCAGCTCGCCCTCGCGCCCGGCGTCGCAGGCGTTGATGACCGCATTGACGTCCTTGCGCTTGAGCAGCTTGACCAGCAGCTTGAGCCGTTCGGCGGATCGCTTGTCGGTGGGACCGAGTTCGAACTGGGGCGGGATGACCGGCAAATGGGCAAAACTCCATTTACCGCGCACCGGATCGTTGGGAGCAACCAGGCTGAGCAAATGGCCTACGCTTGAAGCGAGCACGAATTGCTCGCTTTCGAAATAGTCGCCTTCCCGGGTGAATCCTCCGAGAGCGCGTGAAATGTCTAGGGCTACCGAGGGTTTCTCGGCAATAATCAGCGTTTTGTTCATGAATTTCCAGTGACTGCATTTCGGCAGTGGTAGCGCGGATAATACGAGGTGGGAATCACACAATGCAAGTCGACGGCTCTCGAAAAGTCCATGCATCCCACGGAAATTGGGTGGAATTTTTCCGGAAAACGACGTTTTCGCTCGGTTCGTTATTACTCGCGAGCGCCGCAATATGCTGGATTGCGGCCAATTGGGCGCATGCGACAGCCTTCCAGAAATTGGCCGGCGCACAGGCAGTCATGGCAATCATCATTCTGGTGGCCTGCTTGCTGGAGCGATATCCCCTCACGCATAAAGACCGGAATTTTTCCGTTTCCGCCAATTTGACGGGTCTGGCGGGTGTGGCAATCGGTGCTTTATTGGCGCTTGTGGGTCAAATATATCAGACCGGCGCAGATTCATGGCAGCTGTTCGCCTGGTGGGCGCTGCTTTTGCTGCCCTGGCTGATTGCGGTCCGGACCGTTTTCCTGGGTTTGCTCTGGGTGCTGGTGGTCAATGTCGGAGTAATCCTGTACTTCGGGTTCACCGATGGGTGGATGTGGTTGCCGGCCTACCCTTTTTATCTGGAGATATGCCTGGGCCTGGCGGCTCTTGATAGTGTGCTGCTGTGGTGCTGGGAGTGCCGGATCGGGCAGTTTGGCGATCGCTGGCGCATAGGACCGCGTGTGCTGGGCGCGGTCGTGCCAGCCTTGCTGGTGGGGGCCGTATTGACATGTTTCGGCAGCCCCAGCAGCTACTCCTCGCATTTTGTGGCGTTGCTCGGCCTGGGCGTCACCGGGTTCATGGCCTGGATTTACACCCGCATACGCCCTGATCTGGCCATGGTGTGCCTGGCTGCGGTAGGCGCGTTTACTGTCGTAACCGTCGATCTGCTTAGTTTCATCCAGTCGGAGTTGGCGCTGCTGGGGCTTATCCTGATTTTGATGTTGTTTAGCGGCGTTCTGTTGCGTTGGCTGAGTCGTCGGCCGGGGGTCAGCGCCAAAGCCGGCGCGAGTCCATATCCCCATGTGCGCGGCGATGCGCGCGACCCTTGGTTTTTGAGCGCGTTTCGCTTGCTTGTCATGTGGATCACGGCAAGCCTGATCATTGCCCTGCTGGTATTAAGCCTGGACCTGCAGATCGAGCGGCTCTGGATCGCAGGCCTTGTGCTGTGCGGCGCAGGCTTGCTGGTATGCAGGACCACCTCGGGTGTGGCGATGCGCGAGGCAGGCGCCACGGTGGCGGCCGCGGGGCTGTTCCTGGCGTGCCTGAGCTGGCATGAATCCCTTACCCTGCCGCGCGATACGGGAGTGGCGGCCATGGTGCTCGCCAGTGTTTTGATTTATGCGGCAGGCGCCAATTTCGCGCTCAGGTTCTTCGCGGCCTGTCTGGCCATCTGGGCGTTTCTGGACCTGACATGGACCGATTTTTCATGGTACTGGGTGCTGGACGACTCTCTTTTCGGGAAGACGGCCGCGCCTGTCCAGGCCTTTCTGGATCTTTCCGCGCGCTTGTTGCCGCTATCCCTGGCGGCCCTGGGCGCGTTTTATGCCGGTAGCCGATACGATCGCCGCGAATTCTGGTCGCCGCTTGCCTGGTCGCTGGCAGTCTCGGCGCAGAGCCTGGCCTGGCTGATGCCGTCGACGGGCATTGTGCTTGCCCTGGCCTGGATGGTCCTGGGATTCGCCCTGGGCCGGCGAACGTTGCAGGTGTTCGGTGTGGCAGGCCTGCTGGCTTGCCTGGCGCGCTATTATTATTTGCTCGATACGAGTCTTTTGCACAAAGCGTTTTTGCTGGGTGTGGCCGGCGCTGCGCTCGTGGTCGTGTGGGCCTTGTTGCGCCTGCGCATGCAGGCATCAAAGGCGGCCGCAGGGCGTGATGCACCGCTTTGGCTACGCCGGGCGGGCTTGCTGGGCGGCTTGTTGCTGGTCTTGTGCGTAGTGAATATAAGCACGTACAAATATCGGCAAATTTTACAGACGGGGCAACGCGTGGTGCTGGCACTGTCTCCGGTCGATCCGCGGTCCCTGATCCAGGGCGATTATATGGCCTTGAATTTTGCGTTGGTCCGGCCGCTTCGGCGCATGCTCGCTTCGTCCAAAGAGTATGCATCGCTGCGGCATGGTTATATGATCTTGCAGCCCGACGCGCAGGGGGTGTATCAGTTGCAGTCGATACAGTTTCAGCCTCGCGCGGATCAGGGCGTTGCGCTGGAGTTCCGCTTGCGTGGCCCGGATGTGCGTATAGTCACCAACGGCTATTTTTTTCCCGAAGGCCAGGCTCGGCGCTTCGAGGCGGCCAAATACGGAGAGTTCCGCGTGGCCCGGGACGGCACGGGTTTGCTGACCCGTTTGCTGGATGCAGACATGAAACCCCTGTAGGGGCGGGTCGTTTGCCCGCCCGTGTTTGGGTCGGCAAACGGCGAGCGGCCACAAGGGCCGCTCTATAGCGTCGAGGGCGGCCCGTATATCCGTCGCCGTGGATGCCTCTACATCGTCGATGGCGGCGCGATCCCAAAACGTGCGGCCCATCGCCGTTGGGCGGCTGACCAGAAGGCCTGGGCATCGGCGCAGGCAAGCGCTTCGAAACCCAGGCGCTGCCACGCGAGGTTGAGCGCTTCCAGCGGCCGGCTGCAGTCCAGGGCGGGGGCATGATTCTGCTTGGACAGTTTTCGCCCCGAGGTGTCGCGCACCAGGGGCACATGCATGACGCGCGGAACAGGCATGCCCAGGTGGCGCGCCAGAACTCGCTGCCTGGCGGTCGAGCTGAGCAGATCGGTGCCCCGTACGATATCGCTGACGCCTTGCCGGCCGTCATCGACCACGACAGCCAACTGATAGGCCCATAGTCCATCGGCGCGTTTCAGCACAAAATCGCCTGCTTCGCGGGCTACATCCTGGCTTTGCGGCCCCAGCCAGCGGTCATTGAAGCGCTCCGTGCCTTCAGGCGTGCGAAAGCGCCATGCCCGGGCTGTCTGTCCGGCTTTCAGTCCCGCCCGGCAGGTGCCGGGGTAGGGCCGTTCATGCAGCCCTTCGGCCGCCGCTGCCGCGGAATGCCGCGACGGATCATCCCATGCTGTTTCCTGCGCGGCCAGCGCCATGTCGATATCCTTGCGGGTGCATGCGCAGCCATAGACCAGGTCTTGCGAAGCCAGGGAGTCGAAGGCTTCCTGGTATGCCCCGTAGCGTTGCGTTTGCCAGACCGGGTCGCCATCCCACTGCATGCCCAGCGCCTGCAACTGCTGCATGATGACGAGGTCGGCTCCACGCACCACGCGCGGGACGTCTATGTCTTCAATGCGCAGAAGCCACTGGCCGTGATGACTGCGCGCGTCCAGGTAGCTGGCCATGGCCGCCACCAGCGAACCGGCGTGCAGGGGGCCGCTGGGGCTGGGGGCGAAACGGCCTACATAGCCGCCGGAATTGCGGTCTGGGCAAAACGACATGCGTATTGGAAAAGCTTAATGCGACAGTCGCGACTGATCGTCGGTAAGGAGTTCTTCGAGCACCAGGTGGTCGATTTCGGCCTCCTGGCTCCAAAGCACCATTAGCGCAATGATTTTTATCTTTTCCAGCGAAATCGGCGATTCGTTGGTGGCCTGGGCACGGTCGATGACGATTTCGCGCAGCACAGTAGGCAGCACGTTGGAGTTATCCAGGAAACTGATGAAGCCGATGGCTTCGGTTCCCAGCGTGCGATACTCGTGCTCGGTAAAAATGCGCTTGCTGTCGTCGTGGGGGCTTTGCGCAAACTGAACGCATTGTTCGGTTGTTTGAGCCAAGCCGTACAGCCAGCTGAGCGCTTCGTCGATGTCGTCGTGTTCAAAACCTACCGCGGCCAGCTTGTGCGCCAGTACATCGGCCTCGGGACAGGCCTGGGGCGTGTAGTAGTTTTCGAATAAATAAACCAATATATCGAACATAGGCGATTGGGTTGCCCTTTACAGAGTCAACGAATAATTAAGGGTTAACCGGTAAAGTCAGAATCGACTGTACGCTGATTTGCCATCACGAGCAACTCGGGGGCCGGGAAAGCGCGCAAGCTGTTGGACGCCGGCGTCATTGTGAGGGCATTCAGGTTTTTGGGCGGTTTGTGATGCTACTCTAGTCAATTGTCCAAAAAGATGCTAATTCTTGGTTATCCCGGGGATAATACCGGGGCGCAAGGTAACTCGTGAGCCGGCTCCATGGGGCGCGGCGTCTCGATTGGCAATCCTCCAGGCAGGGATCGGAGCGGGAGCCCTTTCTATAATGCACGGGAGCGGGACTTATGGAAGAGCTGAACCGAATCGACGCGGTGGCCATGGCGCCAGCGGCGCGTGTGGGCGACCCTGTCGGCAGTATCGACACGCCGGCCCTTATCCTGGACCTGGACGCATTTGAAGACAATCTGCGCATTATGCAGGTATTGGCCGAGCGCCATGGCGTGGCGCTCAGGCCTCATGCCAAGGCGCATAAATGCCCCGAGATTGCCTTGCGGCAAATTGCGCTGGGTGCCGAAGGCATATGCTGCCAGAAAGTCAGCGAAGCCGTGCCGTTTCTGGCGGCCGGTGTGCACGATATTCACATCAGCAACGAAGTGGTGGGAGCCTCCAAGCTGGCGTTGCTGGCGCGCCTGGCCAAACAGGCCCGAATAACGGTTTGCGTCGATCATGCGCGGGCAGTGCAGGCCTTGTCGGCCGCCTTGGTCGAGCAGGGGGCCTCGCTGGGCGTGCTGGTCGAGATAGATGTGGGGCAGAAGCGCTGCGGGGTGCAAACGCCCGACGAGGCGCTGGCGCTGGCGCGGCTGGTGCAGAAGCTACCCAATATAGACTTCATCGGTTTGCAGGCGTATCACGGCGGGCTGCAGCACAAGCATTCGCTCGATCAGCGGCAAAAATCGTGCGACAAGGCGGCGCGCCTGGTCCGCGGCTATCTCTCGGCCTTCGAGCAGGCCGGGATTCCCTGCCCGACCGTCACCGGCGGCGGCACTGGATCGGCTGTATTCGACGTAGCCAGCAAGGTCTATACGGAAATCCAGGCCGGCTCCTACCCCTTCATGGATGCGGATTACGCCAGTATCGACTGGGGCGAGGCCCTGTCGTTCAGGCACAGTCTGTTTCTGCTCGGCACGGTCATGAGCACGCCCACGGCCGACAGGGCGGTCGTCGATATCGGCCTGAAATCGACCAGTGCCGAAAGCGGTGTTCCCCGATCGGCCGAAATAGAAGGCTGGAGCTGCGTTGCCATTAACGACGAACACACCATTTTGCACGCGGAACATGCCCGGAACCGCCCTGGCCTGGGCGCCCAGGTCCGCCTGATTCCGGGGCATTGCGACCCAACCTTCAATTTGCATGATTCGGTCGTGGCTGTGCGCGGCCAGCGGGTCGAGGCAATCTGGCCGATCAGCGCCCGGGGCTTGAGCCGCTAAGCGATTGCCGCAAAGCTGCATGGGTGCTCTTGGGAGCGAAAACCCACCAGTCCAGCAGCGCTACCAGTACCAGGCTCAAGCCCATCAGGGGGAAAATCAGCCCCAATACGCCCAGCCCCAGTTTCCATCCCCGGGCAACCTGGGCCGAAGCTGTGCGGACAGGGGCGGCCAAGGCGCCGCGCGGGCGCCGGCTCCACCACATGATCAGTCCGCTTAGGGACAATCCGCCCAGTGCCAGTGCAATGACGGCGCAGATAATCTGGTTGGCGAGTCCCGCCAGTTGACCCATGTGCAGGGCTGTGCCGAATGAAATGGCCCTGGCGATAAGACCATATTGCGCATAACTGGCTTGGGCAATGAGTTCACCGCTGAATTGATCGAGGTGGAGCGTGCGCTGGCCGCGCGGGTCCTCGGGGTAGTACGAGGCGCTGAACACACCACCGGGCGTTTGCGGTACGGCCAGTTCGTAGCCGCCGGCCAGCCCGGCCTGCCGGATCGAGGCAATGATCTTGTCCAGCGACGCACGGCCCAGGGTCGATGTGTGCTGCGTATGGGAGGAGGACATGCCGGGCATATCCCCCATGTCAGGCATATTGTCCATCGCGGCAGCGGACGGTGTTGCGATCGCATGCCCGGCATGCGAGGATTGCGGCACGGCGGTGTCGCCCGTGGCCCAGGGCGTTTGCGTGAAAGGCTGGTCGGCCAGCCTGGCCTGTCCGGGCTGCGCGCTGTGTATGTGCCCGGCCTGGCGTGCGCCATCGGGATAGCCAAAACTCATCGAGGTGGCGAGGGCCTTGAAATTCGCGCCCCAGACGCCCGACCAGGGCATGCCGCTCAATACGAAAAAGAAGGCGCCCGCGGCGAACCAGATGCCGATGACCGTATGCAGGTCGCGCCACCAGAGGCGTCCCTGGAGTTGTCCGCGAGGCCGCAACCGTCCTTTGGCGTTGAGGCCCGGGTGAGACTTGTCGGGCCACCAGAGCGCGATTCCCGTGGCCAGCATGACCAGTGTCCAGGTTGCCGCCAACTCCATCAGGATGCCGCCCCACAAACCCAGCATCAGATCGCGGTGCAGATTGCGGACCACTTGCATGAAACGCCTGTCGACATCCAGGCGGCCGAGCACCTTGCCGTTATAAGGGTCCAGGTAAACGCTGGTCTTGCGCCCCGAGGGCAGTTTGTAAACCAGTTCGGCACTGCGATCGGCCGTGTCGTCGACATTGACGCGCAACAGGCTTGCCTGAGCCGGCAGGGTGGCTTGCGCGGCCCGGGCCAGTTCGTCGTAGGAGAGCCGCGCGGCGTTTTGCGCCGGCGCGGCGACAAACAGGCGGTCCTTGTACAGTACGGCTTCGATTTGGGGTTTGAACACATAAAGAGTGCCCGTGATGGACAACAGCAGCAACAGCGGCATTACGAACAGGCCGGCATAAAAGTGCCAGCGCCAGAGCGTGCGGTAACGTTGCTGCGGTGTCGGCCCGGCCGCAATGGCCTGGTCCGTGGATGTATGGGTATTCATATCATTGGGTTCCCGGTATGGGCAAGGGCTTGGCCCCTGCGGGCATAAGGCTAGAGCTTGAATTTGAGTTCGGCAAAGATTGTCCGGCCCGGATAGGGGTGATAGATATAGGCGCGTTTGTCGAACAGATTGTCGACTCCCAGGCTTGCCTCGATGCGGCTTGAAACCTGGTATCGCAGCTTGGCATCGAACACCATGAAGCTGCTGCTTCCCCCGTAGGTGTCCGGGTTGATATCGGTATTGGCCAGCGTGTTGTATTGGCGGCCCGAATACCGTCCCGCCAGCGTGAGGGCGGTTTGTTGAGTGAAGTGATAGGTGGCGACTGCGTTGATGCGCCACAAGGGAACGCGCGGGAAGTTGTTGCCTTCGGTTTCCGGGCTGCGCGAGTTCTCCAGTATTTTCGAGCGGGTGTAGCCTACGCCGGCGCTCAGGTCCAGACCGGCGACCGCGACATTCTCGCCCTGGTAGCTGATCTCGATGCCGCGGTTGCGGATCCGGTCGATATTCTGGATATTGGTGATGTTGGGAATGACGGTGGTGTCGGTCTGCGAATACAGGGTGTCTTTGACATCGTCCTGGAACAGGGCCAGGTGGAACAGGCCGCTATCCGTATACCAGTCGGCCGCCAGTTCTTTGCTGAGCGTGCTTTCGGGTTTCAGATTGGGGTCGTTGTTGACGATGGACAGGCCCGACAGGCTGCCCTGGAACAATTCGCTGACAGTGGGAAAACGGTAGGCGCGGCCCACCGAGGCCCGCAATGTCAGGTCGTTGGTGGCGGCGTACGCCAGCGAGGCCTTGGGTGAATAATGCGTCTCGTGGCGATTGCCGTATCCCACGCTTGCGTCTCCCGCACTGCGCGCACCGCTGTAGGCCCGCCACGATTCCGCCCGCAGGCCTGTGGTCAGCGTCCATTTCGACGCGAATTTCCAGGCGTCCTGCGCGTAAACGGCCTGGGTGGCGGTGCTGCCCAAAAAGGCGTTCTTGGGCGCCTGCATTCCGCCGGTCTGCCAATCGTCGGTATTGAAGACCTGGTCGTCGAGGTGGTAGCGGTCGAAGTGATAACCCACGGTGATCCAGTGCGCTCCGGGGGCGTCGCTTGCCGGCGTATAGCTCAACTTGGCGTCCAGGGCGTTCCAGCCGCTGCCGCGGGTCGATTCGATGGTGCCCGGGCCGGCATTGGTGCCGCCCGCGGCGGCTGTTCTTAGCGTGTCGCTCAGGACGTCGAAGCTCGAAAAATCGACCGCAAAATTCCAGCCATGCTGCTGGTGCGATTTGAGCGACAGGCCGTACAGGGCGCTTTCGGTGCGGCCGGCGCTGTTGGCGAACGTGGCCGGATCGATGTTGTAGGCGCTGCCGTCGATATTCACGCGGCCCGCGTAAACTACCTGGCCCTGGGGGTCTCGCAGGAAGCTTTCGTTGTCGTTTCTGTAGCGGCGGTTCCAGTAACTCAGCGAGGCGCCGGCCTCTATGGTGGGTGTAATGTCATAGGCCAGCTTGAACTTGAACTGGTCCTGCACGAGGTGGACCACACCTTCGCTGCTGGTGCCGGCGATGACGCCCGGCTTGCCGTACTGGTCGATGTAGGATTGCGCCCCGCTTACCGGAGTACCGCCGGGCTGGCCGCCGTTGGCGGCTTGGGGCGTGGCAAACTGCAAGGGCTGGCTGGTGTTCTGCAAATGGTCGATGCCGATCAGGAACGAAGCATTGCCGATCTTGTTTCCCAGCGTGGCGCTGGATTGCGATCCATTGAAATTCCTGTCCATGCCGAATTGATCGAAGTGCTGCGAAAAGCCCTGCACGGAGGCGGTGGCCTCGAGTTTTTTCGGCATTTTTGTGGTGATGGCGACTGTGGCCCCCATGGAGTTGCCGGGATACAGGGCCGAGAATGGGCCATAGAATGTGTCGACCCGTTCGATATTGTCCGGAAAGACCATGGACCATTTGGGTGCAAAGCCATAGGAGTTGCCCAGAAAGTTGCTAAGCAGCATGTCGTCGACATACACCAGCCCGCGCGCGCTTTGCGAATTGTTGGTGCCACGCACCGAGATCAGGGAATTCGCGTCGCCGATATAGCGCTTGCGTATGGCAAAATTGGGCAGGTATTTCACTGCGTCTTCGGTGTTGACCACGTTGATTTGCTGTAGATCCCTGGCGGTCACGGACTGGGTGCTGGCCGGTAGCTGGGGGTCCAGTCCCGAGGGGGCGGTGGCTTGGCCGGTAATGGTTATCGGCGCAAGCGTGGTTTCATCTGCGGGTGCGGCGGCGAAAGTGCATGGGTGCTGCAAAAGGCCCAGCAGGGCCCAGGGCGCGAGGCGGCGGGTAGTGCGATTCATGGCTGTTTTCCATAGTCGGCCTTATTTCATTTCGGTCGAATCGCGCTCATGCGTAGCAAGTACGGCCATGGCCGCCGTACGCACGGACCAGTCAGCGTTTTGCTGTCGCGATCACGATTGATTTTGAAATGGAATTATTTGGCCGGTGTCGTGCTCATTACGACAAGCCATACCTGTAAGCTTTTGGGTATGGAACGAAGGCTCGATGTCAGGAAAACAGGGGAGGCGGAGCGCGGGGAAAGGCCGGTGTGTGCGCCAGCGGTAGATCGACAACCAGGCTGGCCGAAGGCGGGAGGGAAACTTGCCGATCGGGGGTATCCACCACCAGGGTGGCGGCATGGGCCAGCGGCATGTGCAGGGCCAGCAGCCCGCAATAGCCGCAAGCCTTCCAGTCGTGGGACTGGTGCGTGTCTTGGTGTGAGTCGGGGGTAGCGAGGTGAATGTCCTGCTTGCCGTCGGGAAAGCAGAATGAAAGTTTCAGGTCCGGGTCGTGGTGCCTTTGCACGCTTTGCGATGCGATAGGCATGAGCAGGCCGAGCCAGATGGCAAGCAGCCCGAGCCAGGCAGTCAGCTTACGGTGCGAACGAAACGACATGAACGAGAATTATTTCTATTTTAATGGTGCGCTATTCTAAAACGTTTTTTGGTTCTAGTGTTGACGGTGCTGGACGTGTTTCTGTGGTTTTTGTTTTGAGCTGTTTTTAGGCTTGGGTTGTGAATTTGGGCTGCCTTTTTACTGGCTTGAGCGGTGACTTTGGACTGTGCGTTGTTGTGTTGGCGGCGGTTAATTCTATAAAGACGCCGCAGGGTGGGCGGTGCTGTGTAGTCCGGCACGTCCAGCGGTCGAGGTGCTACGCACCCCGACTGCCCGGGTCTGCCTCGTCCAGGCGGGCGTCGGGCGAACTCGCGTCGCCCCGCGATGCGGGGCGCCACTCAGACAGCGCCCGCCGAAGGCCCCCGCCTTCCCTTCGTCAGCCCCCGGCGCTGGACTACCGCCGGACTACACAGCACCGCCCACCCTGCGGCTTGCGTTGAGGCAATGCACCGAGAGAAACGTTGAGGTCATGCATCGAGGTATACCTTGGGCCGGCACGTTCATTCCAGGCATGCCACAACGCGAGCCGTCTATCGGGGCTTGGGGTCAGGACCGGCGTAAGGCGTGCGCCGGATGCTACCGTAGGGAAGGCGGGGGCTTTCGGCGGGCCATGTTTGAGCGTAGCCGCGCCAGCGGCGTAGCGAGTTTGGCCCGACGCCCGCCTGGACGAGGTAGATCCGGATCAAGCACGCCGTGCCGGCCCTGACCCCAAGCCCCGATAGACGGCGTCTTTAAATACCAAAACGTCGAATGCCATAAACACTCAAAACCAAAAATGCGCTAAAGCCTCGCATAAAAAATCACAATGCAGGCGATCAGCCCCTGTCTATGCGGCAGCGATGGCGATCAGCTCCACACCGTCGCCAACCTGATCGCCGACAGCAAAGAACAACTCCTGCACCGTGCCATTGCCAGGCGCATGTATCGTATGCTCCATTTTCATGGCCTCCATGACCATCAGGGCGTCGCCGCTTTTGACGGTATCTCCTGCCTTGACGGCAATCGAGATAATCTTGCCCGGCATCGGCGCGGTCAGGCCGCCCTGGTGCACATTGCCCTCATCCTGGGGATGGGCAACCGCATCGCGGACCTGCAGCACGCGTACGCCGCCGGCAACGAACACATGAGCATGATCGCCATGCAAAACCACGACCCCCGAGGTATCGACGCCATCGAGACGAATGCGCAGCCGATACTGCTTGGGCGCAAGTCCTTCGGCACGCCATTCGAAAGCCTGTGTGCCGGTGGCGTCGCTGCAGGACCAGTGTTCGCCATTGCGGCCGACGCGCAGTTCGTGCACGGCGTCGTTATCGATCAATGTAAAGGGCCGCTGGTAGAGGCTCGCAATGCGCCAGCCATCGGTCTGGGCCCAGGGATCGGCATGCACCACATTCGCATGCAAGGTAGAGGAGCCCAGCCCCTGGTCGGCCAGCAGGGCGGCCGCGGCGAGCGCCAGGGTGCTGAGTGGAGCGTTTTCCGCGGCGGGAAACAGCGAATCGTGCTGACGTTCGATAAGGCCGGTATCGAGATCGGCGGCGGCAAAGGCCGGGTCGCCCATGAGGCGGCGCAGAAAGGCGATATTGGTGTTCACCCCCACGCTTTGAATTTCACCGAGCGCCTGGATCATGCGCGCGCGGGCCTGGTCGCGGTCGGCGCCGCGCACGATGAGTTTGGCGATCATGGGATCGTAAAAGGGGCTGATGGTGTCGCCGGCCCGCACACCGCCATCGACCCGGATATCGCCGTTCTGGAATGCGGCATGCGGCGGAAAATTCAGGGCCGACAGCGTGCCTATGGAGGGCAGGAATCCTTTTTCGGGATTCTCGGCGTAAATGCGCGCTTCGATGGCGTGCCCGTTGATGCTCAACTGGTCCTGGGTGAGCGGCAGCGGCTCGCCGGCGGCCACACGCAATTGCCATTCGACCAGATCGTGCCCGGTAATCATTTCAGTCACGGGGTGTTCGACTTGCAGGCGCGTATTCATTTCCATGAAATAGAAACGGCCATCGGGTTCGGCAATGAATTCGACCGTGCCCGCGCCGACATAATTGACGGCGCGCGCGGCGGCAACGGCCGCCTCGCCCATGGCGCGGCGCCGCGCTTCGCTCATGCCGGGGGCGGGGGCTTCTTCGATGACTTTTTGATGGCGGCGCTGGACCGAGCAGTCGCGTTCGAACAAGTACACACAGTTGCCGTGCGTGTCGGCAAACACCTGGATTTCGATGTGGCGCGGTTTTTGCAGATAGCGCTCGAGCAGCACCTTGTCATCGCCGAAACTGCTGGCGGCTTCGCGCTTGCAGGAGGCAAGCGCGTCGGCAAAGGCGGCGCTGCTTTCCACGATGCGCATGCCTTTGCCCCCGCCTCCCGCACTGGCCTTGATCAGCACCGGATAGCCCATGGCGTCGGCCTCGGACTGCAGAAAGCCTGGGTCCTGCTTATCGCCGTGATAGCCCGGAACCAGCGGCACGCCCGCTTTGCCCATGAGAGTCTTGGCGGCCGATTTGCTGCCCATGGCGGCAATCGCGCCGGTGGGCGGACCGACGAAGATAATGCCCGCCTTGGCGCAGGCCTGGGCAAAGCCTTCATTCTCGGATAGAAAGCCATAGCCGGGGTGGATGGCCTGGGCACCGGTTTGTCGGGCGGCTTCAAGGATGGCATCGGCGCGCAGGTAGCTGGCGCGGGGCTCGGATCCGCCGATATGTACAGCCGCGTCGCAGGCGGCAACGTGGCGCGCATTGGCGTCGGCGTCGGAATAGACCGCCACGGTGCGCAGGCCAAGGCGGTGGGCGGTGGCGGCGACACGGCAGGCGATCTCGCCGCGATTGGCAATCAAGAGGGTGGTAAACACAAGGACTCCTTGGAATTACATTCTGAACACGCCGAAACGTGTGTCTTCGATGGGCGCGTTCAGCGCGGCCGACAGGCCCAGCGCCAGCACACGACGCGTATCGGCGGGCTGGATGATGCCGTCATCCCACAAGCGGGCGGTGGAGTAATAGGGATGCCCTTCTTTTTCGTATTGTTCGCGCAGGGGCGCTTTGAAGTTCTCTTCTTCTTCGGCGCTCCAGGATCCGCCTTTGGCTTCGATGCCGTCGCGCCGCACCGTGGCCAGTACACTGGCTGCCTGCTCGCCGCCCATTACCGAGATGCGCGCGTTGGGCCACATGAACAGCAGCCTGGGGCCGAAAGCCCGGCCGCACATGCCGTAATTGCCGGCCCCGAACGAGCCGCCGATCAGGACGGTGAATTTGGGCACCGCGGCGGTCGACACAGCCGTGACCATTTTCGCGCCATGGCGCGCGATGCCCTCGTTTTCGTATTTTCTTCCCACCATGAAGCCTGTGATGTTCTGCAAGAACACCAGCGGAATCTTGCGCTGGCAGCAGAGCTCGATGAAGTGCGTGCCTTTTTGCGCCGCTTCGGAAAACAGGATGCCGTTATTGGCAATAATGCCCACCGGCATACCGTGTATGTGTGCAAAACCGGTAACCAGCGTCGTGCCGTAGCGCGTCTTGAATTCGTCGAACTCCGAGCCGTCGACGATACGGGCGATGACCTCGCGCACATCGTAAGGCTTGCGGGTGTCCTTGGGGATGATTCCGTTCAGTTCCCGGGGATCGTACAGCGGTTCGCTGAACGGTTTGCGCCGCAACTGCACCGGCTTGTGATGGTTGAGCCGGCCTATGGCGCTGCGCGCCAGTTGGAGCGCATGCAGATCGTTATTGGCCAGGTGATCGGCGACTCCCGACAGCCGGGTATGCACGTCGCCGCCGCCCAGATCCTCGGCTGTGACTTCCTCGCCGGTGGCCGCCTTGACCAGCGGCGGGCCGCCCAGGAAGATCGTGCCCTGGTTCTTGACGATGATGGATTCGTCGCTCATGGCGGGCACGTAGGCGCCGCCGGCCGTGCACGACCCCATGACTACCGCGATCTGCGCGATGCCCTGCGCCGACATGGTGGCCTGGTTGTAGAAGATGCGGCCGAAGTGATCCCGGTCGGGGAAGACCTCGTCCTGGTTGGGCAGGTTGGCGCCGCCCGAGTCGACCAGATAAACGCAGGGCAGCCTGTTTTGCTGGGCGATTTCCTGGGCGCGCAGATGTTTCTTGACGGTCAGGGGGTAGTAGGTGCCGCCTTTGACCGTAGCGTCGTTGCAGACGACGACGCATTCCGTGCCCGATACGCGCCCGATTCCGGTAATGACTCCGGCGCCGGGGGCCGCGTTGTTGTAGACGTTGTGCGCCGCCAGCGGCGAGAGTTCAAGAAAAGGCGTGCCCGGATCGAGCAGCCGTTCAACGCGTTCGCGCGGCAGCAGCTTGCCGCGCGCCACATGTTTGGCGCGGGCGGCTTCGCTGCCGCCCAGCGCCGTATGCGCCAATTGTTTTTGCAGGTCGTCGACCTGCTCTTGCATAGCTTGGGCGTTGTCGGCGAACGCTTGCGATCGCGGATTGATCCGGGACTCAATAACGGGCATTGTCATTCCTAAAAATAGGGCGGATGCCGCTCCAGGCGGCATCCGTCGCAGCACTACAGCATTTCGATGGCCATGGCCACGGCTTCGCCGCCGCCGATACACAGCGAGGCCACGCCGCGCTTGCCTCCGGTCTTGCGCAAAGCGCCGATCAGTGTGGTGACCAGTCGCGCACCGGATGCGCCTATGGGATGGCCCAGGGCTGTGGCGCCGCCGTGGATATTGACCTTGTCGTGAGGCAGCTTGAGCTCGACCATGGCAGCCATGGTGACGACCGCGAAAGCTTCGTTGATTTCGTAGAGATCGACATCGCCCGCGGCCCAGCCGGTCTTGGCGAAGAGTTTTTGCATGGCGCCAACCGGCGCGGTGGTGAACCAGCCGGGTTCCTGCGAGTGCTGGGTATGGGCCACAATGCGCGCCAGCGGTTTGGCGCCCAGTTTTTGGGCTGTCGAGGCGCGCATCAGCACCATGGCGGCGGCGCCGTCGGAAATCGAGGACGAATTCGCCGCGGTGACCGTGCCGTCTTTTTTGAATGCCGGCTTGAGCGTGGGGATTTTCTCGGGCATGGCCTTGGTGGGGGCTTCGTCGGTATCGAAAACGGTATCGCCTTTGCGGCCGGCGATGGTTACGGGTGCGATCTCCCATTTGAAGCTGCCGTCCGCGGTGGCGGCGCGGGCGCGGCGCAGCGATTCGAGCGAGAAGGCGTCTTGCTGTTCGCGCGTGAAAGTGTATTTGGCCGCGCAGTCTTCGGCGAAAACGCCCATGGCCGTGCCGCGCTTGTAGGCGTCTTCGAGGCCGTCCAGGGCCATGTGGTCGTACACCGTGGAGTGGCCATAGCGGTAACCCTGGCGGCCGCGCAGCAGCAAGTAGGGAGCATTGCTCATGCTCTCCTGGCCGCCGGCCACGACGACATCGGCACTGCCGGCCACGAGCAGGTCGTGGCCGAACATGGCGGCCTTGAGTCCGGAGCCGCAGACTTTGTGCACGGTGGTGCAGCCCACGCCCAGCGGCAGGCCGGCGCCGAGCGCGGCCTGGCGGGCCGGCGCCTGGCCCTGTCCGGCTTGCAGCACGTTGCCCATGATGACTTCGTCGACGGCTTCGCCGGAAATGCCGGCGCGTTCGACCGCGGCTTTGATGACAACGGCGCCCAGCTCGTGCCCGGCCAGGCCGGACAGGCTGCCCAACATACCGCCCATGGGGGTACGTGCAACCGAGACTATAACGATGGGATCAGACATGATTAGCTCCTTGAAGCGGCGTGCTTGTGGTTGTAAGTGGAATATTCGAAGCGGCCGCGCGATGCAGCCGACGGTTGTTATCGTAAGGGAAAATATCCTCGATGCGTCCTTGCGTCGCCCGATCGCGGCAAGCCTGCCACCAGCCGGCTTCCAGCAGTTCGGCGTGATACTTCAGGAAAGCGCCGCGCACGCGGGGGTCGCCCAGCAGAAAATAACGGAATTCCTCAGGGAAGACATCGTTGGCGCCGACCGGATACCAGGGTTCGCCCGACAGTTCGGCTTCTTCGTTGGGGGCGGGCGGAATGCGGCGGAAGTTCATTTCCGTCATGCGTTGGATTTCGTCATAGTCGTAGAAGACGATGCGGCCCAGGCGAGTGACGCCGAAGTTCTTGAAGAGCATGTCGCCCGGGAAGATATTGGCGGCCGCCAATTCGCGTATGGCATCGCCATACTGCCTGACGGCGGCGTCCAGCGCGGCATCGGAGGCGCGCGCCAGGTACAGGTTGAGCGGGGTCATGCGCCGTTCGATATAAACGTGGCGCAAGATGATGGTATCGGCGTTTTCTTCGAACAGGCTCGGAACCTGACTGCGCAGTTCGTCGAGCAAGGCCTGCGAGCAGCGCGCGCGCGGCAGCGCGACCTGCGAGTATTCCCAGGTATCGGCCATGCGCCCCACACGGTCGTGTATTTTGACCATCTGGTATTTGCGGCGCACTGTGGCGTGATCCATGCCTTCCTTGTTGATGCGATCGCGGATGAGCTTGAAGACATAAGGGTAGGACGGCAAGGTGAACACGGTCATGACCATGCCCTTGATACCCGGAGCGACATCGAAGGCATCGTGCGAGTGCGACAGATGATGCAGGAAATCGCGATAGAACAGGGTCTTGCCCTGTTTTTGCAAGCCTAGGGTGGTGTAGAGCTCGGCCTTGGGTTTGCGCGGCAGCAGGGTGTTCAGGAAATGCACATAGGCCGCGGGCGTTTCCATATCGACCAGGAAGTATGCCCGGGTAAAACTGAACAGCGTGCTCAGGTCGTCGCTGGAATGCAGCAGGGCATCCAGGCTTATATGCCCTGAAGGGGTGTGCAGCAGGGCGATGGCAAATGGGTAAATCGCGCTCTGATTGATAAGCCGTCCGACAATATAAGCCCCTTTGTTCCTGAAAAACAGCGAGTTCAGGACGTGGATCTGGCAGTCGGGCGAAATGCGCCGCCCGCCGTCTTTGACCAGGGCGCGCCCAAGCTGGCGGATGGCCATGCGTGCCAGCTTGCGCGCGTCGGCGGGCAGATCGGCAAAGGGCGCCGCCAGGCCGAAATCGGCCACCATGCTGATGATCGACTGTTCCAGCCCCTCGGCATTGGGGTAATAGACCCGGTAGGAGGGGACTTTGCTGTCGATGTATTCGGTAGCCACGGCGGGCCGTACGAACAGGAAGTCGTTATGGAAGTAATCGCGGTGCAGAATCCGGCACGATACCGAGTTGAAAAAGGTTTCGGCGCATTCGGGTTGCTTGTGGCCCAGCAGAAGGCCGATGAATTCGGCTTTGACGGCTTGCCAGAAATCAAGCTGCGCGCGGGTCAGGCTTTGCTGCGCCGAGGCTCCCGCCGGGCTGGCATCGCTGCCTTTGAGGGCGGCATACAGGGTGGTCGCGCATTCGTGTACCCGTGTGTCGTAGTATTCGATGCGTTCGCGCGAGAGCTGCTGGATGCTGCGCCAGTTGCCCGATTCGAATAGGGATTTGGCGCGCTGGGCGCTATAGCGGAACAAGGAATAGTGGCGATCGAAGCCGGCCAGCAGGACGCCTGCGACGTCCTGCGGAGACAGGCCCCGCCGGGACACCGGTTCGACGTACTGGTGGTCGCCCACGAAAGTCATGGCCGGGCTCCTGCGGCTAGCGAAAACAGGCGGCTTGGTTTAACCATGACATTGTCTCACCGGATTGGGACGCTTGCTGCGCGAGTCAGCTCGTTTCGTTGAACAGTTCACGTCCGATCAGCATACGCCGGATTTCACTGGTTCCGGCTCCAATTTCGTACAGCTTTGCGTCGCGCCAGAGGCGGCCGGTAGGATACTCGTTGATATATCCGTTGCCTCCCAGAATCTGTATGCCTTCGCCGGCCATCCAGGTGGCTTTCTCGGCGCAATACAGAATGACGGCGGCGCAATCCTTGCGCACTTCGCGGACATGGCCGCTGCCCAGGCGATCCAGATTTTTCCCTACCGCGTAACAGAAGGCGCGGCAGGCTTGCAGAGTCGTGTAGAGATCGGCCACCTTGCCCTGTATCAGCTGGAATTCGCCTATGGCCTGGCCAAACTGCTTGCGGTCGTGAATGTAGGGCACGACGACATCCATGACCGCCTGCATGATGCCCAGCGGCCCTCCGGCCAGAACCGCGCGCTCGTAGTCGAGGCCGCTCATGAGTACCTTGACGCCGCCGTTGAGCTCGCCCAGGATGTTTTCCTGCGGTACTTCGCAATTTTCGAATACCAGCTCGCCGGTATGGCTGCCGCGCATTCCCAGCTTGTCGAGTTTTTGCGCCACTGAAAAACCCTTGAAGCCCTTTTCGACGATAAAGGCAGTGATGCCTCGCTGTTTGGCGGCGGGATCGGTTTTGGCATAAACCACCAGCGTATCGGCGTCCGGCCCATTGGTGATCCACATTTTGGTGCCGTTGAGCACGTAGTGGTCGCCCTTTTTGTCGGCGCGCAGCTTCATGCTGACCACGTCCGAACCGGCGCCCGGCTCGCTCATTGCCAGAGCCCCCACATGTTCGCCCGAGATCAGTTTGGGCAGGTATTTCCGTTTTTGAGCCTCGCTGCCGTTGCGGTGCAGCTGATTGACGCAAAGATTGGAGTGGGCGCCGTAGGACAGGGCGATCGAGGCGCTGGCGCGCGAAATTTCTTCCATGACGATCATGTGCGCCAGATAGCCCATGTTTGTGCCGCCATAGGCCTCGCCGACTGTCATGCCCAGGAGGCCCAGATCGCCGAACTTGCGCCACAGGTCCATGGGGAATTGATCACTGCGATCGGCCTCGGCGGCGCGCGGCGCGATCTCGGCCTGGGCGAAGCTATGCACCGCATCGCGCAGCATGTCCAGGTCTTGCCCCAGGTCGAAATTCAGGCCAGGAAGGTTCATTGTCGTCTCCGGTATCTTGGGTCAGAGGTCAAATTATGCGCGTAACCGCGGCGAGCTTGGCGATCCCGAGCGTAAAAGTCTATTTATATTACGTTTACGTAAACGTAAACTATAAGGGCTTACCCTGATTTGCTTGACTGGGCCGGATTCCGGTCGTGTCTGGCGAGCAGGGTTTCGCAATTTTCCTGTTGCAGTCGAATCTCGGCCAGGGTTTCTTCCAGGTCGAGTTGCTGCTGTTCCAGAATAGTGCGATGGCGTTCGAGCACGGC
The DNA here is from genome assembly GCF_054781135.1 of Paralcaligenes ginsengisoli. Lineage (NCBI taxonomy): Bacteria > Pseudomonadati > Pseudomonadota > Betaproteobacteria > Burkholderiales > Alcaligenaceae > Paralcaligenes > Paralcaligenes ginsengisoli. The sequence continues at coordinate 16,563 of NZ_BAAGUZ010000001.1, read as the reverse complement.
CATGTAGTGGCGCAACTGGGCAGTGGTGTCGCCCGGGCTGTCGTACATATCGATCAGGCTGCAGATTTCCGCCAGTTGCAGGCCCAGGCGTTTGCCGCGCAATGCCAGTTTGAGGCGGGTGCGGTCGCGCGCATGGTACACGCGATTGCGGCCGTCCCTGCTGGGGCTGACGATACCCTGATCTTCGTAGAACCGAATCGTGCGCGGCGTGATCGAGAATTCGTGGGCGAGTTCGGAGATGGTCCAGGTGGGTGAGGTCATGGTTGTACTGGCCGTTTACGTTAACGTAAATTATGATGCCATAATATGCCGCAGAAGCCTATACAAGCTTAGGTATGGAGGCCGTCGATGAATCCGAACGAACAGAAACTTACTTATCCGTGGGGCGAAGAGCAGCCGGCCCCGGGCGAGGCCCTGGCCGTCGCCGACGGGGTCCGATGGATACGCATGCCGCTGCCTTTCGCGCTCGATCACATCAATCTGTGGCTGTTGCGCGATGAGATCGACGGCCGCCAGGGATGGACGATCGTCGATTGCGGCATATCGCGCGACGAGGTCAAGGTGCTCTGGGAGCGGGTGTTTGAAAATGCGCTGGATGGCCTGCCGGTTTTGCGCGTTGTGGTGACGCACATGCACCCGGATCATGTGGGCCTGGCCTACTGGCTGTGCGAGCGCTGGAATGCGCCATTGTGGATGACCATGACCGATTATGCGATAGCGCGCTTATGGTCGCGGCCGGCTATCGACAACTCGGCGGCCGGTGGCCCGGGAGGGCAGGCGGCGGTCGAGCATTTCATCCGGCACGGTCTGGCCGACCCGCAGGCCCAGGAGAAAATTCGCCAGCGCGCCAATTATTATCCGGGAATGGTGCCCGCGGTCCCGGCGCGTTTCCGCCGGATCATGGATGGCAATCGCATTTCGATAGGCGGGCGCGACTGGCGCGTGATTACCGGTTACGGGCATGCGCCGGAACATGCGTCCTTGTATTGCGATACGCTGAAAATTCTGATTTCGGGCGATATGGTACTGCCGCGCATTTCAACCAATATCAGTGTGTTCGATTACGAACCCGATGCCAATCCACTGCCTATGTATCTGAATTCGCTGCGCAAGTACGATGCGCTGCCCGAGGATACTCTGGTCCTGCCGTCGCATGGCCGGCCTTTCAAAGGCTTGCATGAACGGGTGGCGCAGCAGCTGGCGCATCATGCCGAGCGGCTCGACGAGGTGCTGGATGCCTGTGCCACGCCGCTCAGCACGGCCGACGTGGTGCCTCTGATGTTCAAGCGCAAGCTGGATTCGCATCAGCTTACGTTTGCGATGGGAGAGGCGCTGGCTCATTTGCATGCGCTGTTTTTCGAGGGCAAGCTTCGGCGTGAAACGGGTGCCGATGGCGTGATTCGGTTTACGCGAATGTAGGAGTATCCATCGCGGCGCGGGTTCGTAGGGGTCGTCCTTGGTGACCACCGCAGACAAATTCGAGCGTGCCCATCACTTCGGCGGCGGTTTCAGCGGCTGGAGAAGGCCAGTTTCAGCGCCAGTCCCAGGAATACCACGCCGGCGAATCGATTCAGCAGGCGCTGGGCTTTGGGCGAATTTTGCACGCGGTCGCCAAAGACGCCAGAAAAGAATGCGATACAGCCGAATACGATCAGGGCGGCCAGCATGAACAGCGCGCCCAGCTGCAGTGTCTGGAGCGCGACCGAGCCGCGCTCCGGCGATGTGAACTGGGGCAGAAAGGCCAGGAAAAACAGTGATACCTTGGGATTGGTCAGGTTCATGATGATGCCGCGGCGGTAAAGTTTTCCATTGGATAGCCGCGGGATTTTTGCGTGCGAGGAAAGATGCCCTCGAGCCCTGAATGCACCCCAGGCCAGATAAACCAGATAGGCGGCGCCGGCCAGTTTCAAGGCGGTGAAGGCGGCGGCCGAGGCGGCAAAGATTGCCGCCAGGCCGATGGCCACGGCCACGGTATGGCCCACCAGCCCGGTACATAAGCCCAGCACCACCAGCATGCCCGAGGCGCGGCCCCACATGGCCGACTGCATCAGTACGAACAGATTGTCGGGGCCCGGGGCCAGGGCCAGCAAAAGGGCGATGCCAAAAAAAGACAGTGCGATTTGGTAGGTCAGCATGATTGAACTTGGCGGGTTGGGTTAAGAAAGAGCGGGCTGCCGGCTCTGGCAGCTTGAATATATGTTAGCTTTAGCGAATCGAATTTCACTGTTTCGACAACACCCACAAAATATCATGGCCAATACTTCGACCCCCGCACACCTGGATACCTTGCTGCAACACTCGGGCATTGCCGAGTTTAATCCCAAAACCGGGGCGGCTCCGGTTGCCCTGCCTTCGATGCGCACCAGCACGGTACGGTTTTCTTCGCTCGCCGCGCTTGAGCAGGCGCAGGCCAGCAAGGCCAAAGGCGAACGTACCGTCACGTACGGAAGAGTGGGCATGGACACTCACGCTGCGCTTGAACAGGTTTTTTGCGAGCTGGAGGGAGCGAGCCGAAGTTTCCTGGCGCCTTCAGGCCTGTCGGCCATTACCCTGGCCCTGTTTGCCTTGCTCAACAGCGGCGAGCATGTGCTGGCGGCCGATTGCGTGTATGGCCCGGTGCGCCATCTGGACAAGACCGTGTTGCAGCGCATGGACATACAGGTCAGCTACTGCCGTGCCACGCCCGAAGCCCTGGCGGCGCAACTGCGGCCCAATACGCGCGTGCTCTACATAGAGTCGCCTGGGTCCCTGTTGTTCGAGATGCTCGATATTCCTGCGTTGGCCGATTTCGCCAGGCAGCATGGCTTGATTCTGGTCACCGACAACACTTGGGGCTCAGGCTACATTTATCGTCCGCTCGATTTGGGGGCTCATGTCTCGGTGGTGGCCGGCACGAAATATGTGGGCGGCCACTCGGACTTGATGCTGGGAGCAGTCATGGCCCGTGATCCGGCAATTGTGCAGCGGATCAATGAAACCCACTATGCCATGGGGTATTCGATCAGTGCCGACGATGCCTGGCTTGCCTTGCGGGGCGCGCGAACCTTGCCGATACGCATGCGCCAGCATGCCGCGCATGCCCTGCGGGTTTGTGAATTCCTGGCCAGCCGCCCCGAGGTCGGGCGTATTTATCATCCCGCCCTGCCGTCGGATCCAGGCCACGCGATCTGGCAGCGCGATTGCACCGGTTCCAATGGCATGATGGCTGTGGAGCTTAAGCTGGGTGCGGCCGCGGCGCGAGCGTTTGTCGATGCGTTGACGCTGTTCAGCATTGGATTTTCGTGGGGCGGCTTCGAAAGCCTGGTGCAACTGGTGGACCATGGCCCCCTGGCCGCCCACGGGTACTGGACGAAAGGCGCCAATGCCGTGGTGCGTTTGCATATCGGCCTGGAGTCGCCGGACGACCTGATCACCGACTTGGCCCAGGCGCTGGCTAAAGCGCAGGGGTGATTGCGGCGTACGATCATCCAGGAATTTAGCGTGTTCTTTAGACGACGCGGGGGTGGCGGCCCAGGCGGGGTGGAGCTCGCATCGTCCGGTCCAGGCTGCGGCCGCGGCGGACTCAAGCTCGCTCACCCCGCCTGGGCCGCCACCCCCGCTTGAGGCGGAAGTGTTGCGTTAAAGAAGAAAGCCTGTTTTCAAGAATGCTTATTTTTTCGTGGCCATTTCGACCAGCTTTTGCGCTTCCTGGATGGTGCCTTCATAGCTTTGGGTCATGGACGGCGATGTCACGTATTTGCCGGCCACGGAAATGCTGGGAGTGCCTTCGATCTGGTAGCTTTTGGCCAGTTCGTTGGCGCGGGTGACTTTGGACTGAATACCGAAGGACGTGAACACGGCTTCGAATTTTGCGCGGTCTACGCCTTGGCTGACGATCCAGTCGGTAATGGCTTTCTGGTCGTATATGGGCTTGTGTTCTTCATGTATGGCTTTGAATACGGCGGCGTGGAGATCCAGGCGATTCATGGCGACGAGCGTGTAGTACAGCTTTTGCAGATCGGCCATGCTGGCGTTGAAGGCAACGGGGACGGCATGGAAAACCACATTGGGCGGAAGCGTCTTGACCCATTTCTCTACCATGGGCTCGATGGCATTGCAGTGCGGGCAAGTATAGGCAAAGAATTCCAGCACTTCGATTTTATCGGGCGTGTCGGAGGGCTGGGCCTGGTCGAGCGTAACGTACAGGCTGCTGGCGTCGGCGGCATGGGAAAGGGGGGTGAACAGGGCGCCAGAACCTATGGTGATGACTGCCATTGCTCGTAGAAAAAGATTTTTTAGCGACATGGTTTCGTAATCCAGGACAAATCAGAAAATTAAGACAGCAAAGACTGCGACAAGTTCAGGGAAGCCTCGCGACAGGCCCGGTAATCGCAACAATTCTGAACAGTGCAGCGATAAATCTAAACGGCACACGCAGCCCGTTTACTGGCGCATGACCGCCGACGCGATTTTTTCTTCGCCAAGCCGCGCACGCGACCGGTTCATTTCATCTATACCTTTAAATGGCCCGACTCGCACCCGGTTGATGGTTGATCCGTTGACCTGGGCCTTCTGGACTTCGGCGGGCAGGCCCAGGAGAAGAATCTGTGCCTTGACGGCTTCGGCATCGCTATTGGAATGAAATGCGCCCGCCTGCAGATAATAAATCGTCTGGGTGTTGGCCGGAGGTGCCGCTTTGGCTGCGGGTGCGGGCTTGAACTCGGGCGCGGCGGCGGATGCTCGGCCGGCTGCGGGGGCCGTGTGTGGCGTTGCGGGCTTGGCCGCCTGGGGTTTGCTGTTGTCGGTCAGCGTGGCAATCAATTTGCTGATGTTGTCGTTGGCCGCCGGTGCCGCCGGCTTGCCCGCAACCTGGGGAGCGTTATTGGGCAAGGGCAGGGGTGTGGTATTCATGGGTCCGGTCGGTACTGCGCCAGCTACGCCGTCCTTGCCGTACAGGCCAATATTGGGATCGGGTGCATCTTTGACATCGGGCAGCAGGGTTTGCGCCGGATCGCGAGTGGCGTGATCCACGAAGGGCATGGGTGCGCGGACCACGAAGACGGCTACACCCGCTGCGAGGGCGAGGCCTATGATGAGTCCGGCCAGCATCCCGAACAGAGTGCTGCCCCCGGACCTGGAGTTTGATGATTTGCGAGTGGAACGTGCCATGGAAGCGGATTACATCCTTTCGGGGGCGGATACCCCGAGTAGCGCCAGGCCGCTGGCGATCACCTGGCGGGTGGTATGCGCCAGGCGCAGGCGTGCCAGTTTCAGATTAGTATCGTCGACCAGGACGCGCTCGGCGTTGTACCATGCATGGAAATCGGCGGCGCAATCACGCAGCCAGAACGCGACGTGGTGCGGCGCCAGTTCCTGGGCGGCCAGGGTTATCGTATTCGGGTATTCGGCCAGGCGCTGCATCAGGGCGAATTCGGTCGGAGCCGTGAGCAGGCGCGTGTCGGCGGCGGCAATGTGCGCCGCTTGGTCGCTGGACTGGTTCAGCATCGAACAGATGCGGGCATGAGCGTACTGCACATAGTAAACCGGGTTCTCTTCGTTTTTGGACAGGGCCAGGTCGATATCGAAGACGAATTCGGAATCGGCGCGCCGTTGAATCAGGAAGAATCGTACAGCGTCCTGCCCAACCCAGTCTATCAGGTCGCGCATGGTGACGTAGCTGCCGGCCCGTTTGGAGATTTTTACTTCGACGCCGTCGCGCACGACCTTGACCATTTTATGCAGGATATAGGCTGGGAAGTCTTTGGGAATGCCCAGGCCCAGGCCTTGCAGGCCGGCGCGCACCCGCGCGATCGTGCCGTGATGATCGCTGCCCTGGATGTTGATGGCGCGGTGAAAGCCGCGTTCCCATTTCGCCACGTGGTAGGCGACATCGGGCACGAAATAGGTGTAGCCGCCCTCGGATTTGCGCATGACGCGGTCTTTGTCGTCGCCCGTGCCCAGTTCGGTGGTGCGCAGCCACAGCGCGCCTTCGCTTTCGTAGGTATGGTGGGCCGCAATCAGTTGCTGGACGGTTTTTTCGACGCGGCCGCTGGTGTACAGCGAACTTTCGAGATAGTAGTTATCGAATTTCAGGCTGAAGGCCTGGAGATCCAGGTCTTGTTCGCGGCGCAGGTACGACACGGCAAAGCGGCGTATGTCGTCAAGACTGTCGACGTTTCCGGTGGCTGTGACCGCTATGCCGTCGGAGGCCTGGACTGTGGCGCCTGCCTGGAAGTCCCGGGCAATGTCGAGGATGTAGTCGCCCCGGTAGCCATCGGCGGGGAATTGATCCGAATCGGGCGCGATGCCCCTGGCCCGGGCCTGTACGCTGATGGCCAGATTATCGATTTGATTGCCGGCATCGTTGTAATAGAACTCGCGGGTAACGTCGTAGCCCTGGGCCTTGAACAGGCGGCAGAGCGAATCGCCCAGCGCCGCCTGGCGGGCGTGGCCGACATGCAGCGGGCCGGTCGGGTTGGCCGAGACGAATTCCACCAGGATTTTTTCGCCGGTGGGTGCCAGGGTGCCGTATTCATCGCCCTGGGTCGAGACCTGGGCGATGACAGCCTGGCGGGCCGCGGCGGTCAGGCGGAAATTGATGAAACCAGGGCCGGCGATTTCAGCCGACGCGATCAGCGCCTGGGTGTCCGGCTGGGCCAGTAGCGCCTGGACAATTTGTTGCGCCAGTTCGCGCGGATTGCGTTTGGCTGGCTTGGCGATCTGCATGGCCACATTGGTGGCGATATCGCCATGGGCGGCCACTTTAGGGCGTTCGAGCAGGATATTGGGCGCTGCATCGGGAACGATCTGGGCTACGGCGGCCCGTATCAATGAAATAAGCTGTTTTTGTTGCTCTGGGAGCATAAGGCTTTGTAGTTGGCAAAACAGGGCGGCGGAAGGACCCCGATAGTATTGGAACGGCCGGGCCGCGCACTGCATGTTGCGGCAAAACCGGGAAGGTATAAATGATAGCGTGATTTGCCTTCTGGCGTCCTGAAGCGGAAGGGGGAGGCCCTCTTATACCGGCAAGGCCTGCCAGCCCAATTCGTTTTGCAGCCATTGCGCATAGCCGTCCATATCGACGCTTCCGACTTCGGTGGTATCGCTGCGGCGCCAGTCCTGGATGCGCCGGATGAGCTGTTCGGTGACTTCTCGGCGGGCCCTGCCCAGTTGCGGGTGGTCGTCCTGGTAGGTGAGTTGCGTGGAGCCGTCGGCGGCGTCGACGGCCCGGTCGCCGTTCTGTGCGGAGCGGGCCAGCGCCGAGCGCTGATCGTGCAGGATGGGCTCGGTAATTTCGCGATCCGCCAAGGGCGCGGTATCGAATCGCAGGGAGGCGGCCCGCGCCTGCCACAGCATCCAGTTCAGGGCCACATCGGACAGATCGCCGCGCGAGTTGGGGCGGCCCTCGTCGTCGATGGCCAGGCCTCCGCCGATATCGGCGTGCGCCCCGACAAATGGCGCTTCGATGGTATTGTTTCCGAGGCTGTCGGCCGCGGTCGTGAGCGGAAATAGCCAGCGCCGTTCCTGCAATGCGACGGCATGGGCCACCCACTCCCAGGCGGCGGCGATGCTCAGGTCGTAGCTGGTGTTATGCATGCCCGCCAGGCCGAACTGGGCGACGGTGTCGAACAACCCCATGAATCTCAGGTCGACGCAGGCGCTTATCAGCCCCCTGGCGCTGTCGGTATAGGAAAAAAGGCCGTTCTCGACATATTGGTTGATCTGATTGCCGAAGTGCCGTGCCAGGGCGGCGCCCCGCGAAAATCCCAGGATATCGATGGGTATGGTTTCTCGCAGCAGGCTGGGGCGGGCGAGTTCGTCGAGCAGTGCCTGCCATTGCGCGTCGATAATGCGCGGCGCGTTGTAGGCGGTGATGGCGTCCCAGTCCAGGTAGTTCGGGTTGCCGGGCCCGCTGTGATAAAAAACCGGGCCATCCTGGTACCACTGGCTCATTTTCCAGACATTGGTTTGCGACACGGGACTGTTGCGGGTGCCATCGAAGGCAAACAGCAACAGCCCCAGGGGGTCTGTGTAGCGCTTGGGCCGCTGATTCGCATAGCCCAGCGCCTGGTTGACGGGAATGGGGCCGAGCGGGTCGGGTTCCAGGTATTGGCCCAGGCCGGGCAGGTAAGCGCGCAGGAGGTTGTCGTGCCAGCCGGTGCTTTGATCGGCAATTTGGCCGGGCAGGCGCAAATCGAGCGTCAGGTCGCCGGCGACCCGCGTGGCCGCCCCGGTCGGGCTGTAGGTGGCCAGCCAGCGTATTTTTTGTTGGGCATCGGTGACGACGCGCGGAGCGCCGAGCAGATCGGAATGCACGGCGTACAAGCTTGCCGATGGGACGTCGCCCGCAGTGCCTGGTTCGGCGGAGTAGTCGATGAAACCGACCAGCGCATGTCCGGCATAAATATAGCGGCGGCTGATATGGGACCCTTCGGCCCCCGAGGGTGTGCCGGCGCGCTGGCGGTGGCGGGCTTCGGCCACAAGCTGGTTGTTCCAGTAGAAGTAATCGGTACGACTGCCGGTCGAGATTTTTGCAATGCGCTGGCCAAAGGCATTGTGACGGTAGGTGTCCAGGCGTTTGCCCCGGCGGCTTACAGCGGTCAGGCGCCGATTGGGCCCGTAATGCAAGGCGTAGTCCTGATAGGTCTTGGGCAGCCCACTGGCGTCGCGCTGTATGGAGTGCTTCAGTGTGTGCTGTGGCCGGCCGTGCGCCGCCAGCGAGCCATCGGCATGCCAGGCATACCAGACGGCGGGGTTCGCAAGTTTCCGGGCGCCGGCGAGCCGCGAGCCGGCATCATAGGCGTAATGCCAGGTTTCGGCATGATTTTCCGAAGGCGCATTGTGCCGTTCTTGTTGCAGGCGGCCGTATCGGTCGTAGGACTGATGCTGCGCCCAGATCAGCTCGGTGCCGCGATGCAGGACCAGATCGGTGACGTGCCGCCCGGACAGCAAGCCCTGCAGTTGCAAGCCGTTGCCGTACTGATAGCCGGGTTGTTGCGCCGTGCCGGCGATGACACTGTGCATTTGCTGCCGTGAGTCTTGCCAGTCGATAGCCTGGAGTCGTCCGTGCTTGTCCCAGCGGTAGTGCAAGGCGCCGCCTTCAGGCAAATGATGCCGCGTCAGGCGGTGTTCGCCGTCATAGTCGAATGCTTCGGTGTAACGCACGCGGGGGCCCCAGGCCGGCGACGGGCGTTCGATGCGGCGCTGGGTCAGGCGGCCTTTCGAGTCGTAGCCGCGATATTCGTTTTCGTGGGGATGGTTGATGCGTGCCAGCAGCGGTCCGCTCCAGCCGAGCCGGGTTTTTTGCGTCGTTTCTGCGTTTTTTTGCCGTATCTGAACCGGGCGGCCTGCCGAATCGTAGTCGTATTCCCAGCGGTCGCCATTGGCAAACACCTTTTTCGCGGGACGCCGCCGGGCATCGAACTGCGTGAGTTCGGTGCCGGTCAGGGGCGTGCTCCAGGATGTTCTGTGGCCTGGCTGCTGGTAATGCAGCACCAGTCCGGGCCATCCGGAAGACGGGTTGCCGATCCGTTCGATTGCACCCGAGGCGGATCGGGTGATCGTCATGTCGTTGATTTGCGCGAGACGCCCCTGCGGGTCGTAGCGGGCCTGGCTTTCGGGCGCCGCACATCCGGCGCAGGGAGCGCCCGTGACTTTCAGCAGCACCTGACGCCCGCCTTTCAGTGCGGTATGGAACAGGGTGCGTTGCCCCGCTGTGTTCGTGATTTCGGTGATTCCTTCGCTGTGCGTACCGGCTTGGCTCAGGTAGCGGATGCGCAGTTTGTCCTGGGTGTCTTGCGGACCGCCGCGGATCGACAGGATGGCGCGTCCGCCTGCGTTGTAGGCCCATGTGCGGATGCGTTGGCGGTGTTGCCCGTCGGCCGAGACGAGTTCGATGCCGGTCAGATGGAAAGGGTGGCCCGCCTGCAGCGCGGGTTCGTACAGATAGCGCCGCTGCATGCCGTCGGGCCGGGTGACCCGTTGCAGACGCCATGGGCCGGACGGGCGGGCGCCATCGGTTTGGGCGGGAATGGCTTCATAGTGGTAGTGAAAGGATCCGGCGTGGGTGTCGATTCGGCTTAGGTATGCCCGATTGTTCAGTATTTGGTAAGCGAAATCCAGGCTGGGGCCATGCCCGGCGGTCAGCCTGGAAATAGTGCCGAATTCCGGCCCAGCTGTGTTCCGGCGTTCGATGTCGAGAGTGCGCCCTTTTGTAAATAGTATGCGGATCAGGCGCCCGTGGCGGTCAAAATGATTTTGCTGACCGTTGGGCCATGTCCAGATCCATTGCTGTGCCTGGGCCTGCAGGGTGCCATGTCGCGTGCGTTCAGGCCCCGTATGGGTGAACGTGATGCGGCTGCCGTCGGCCTGTATGATTTGCCAGCGGCCGCCCGCGTGAAACAGGCGCGTGTCGTAGGATAGGGCCCAGCCCGGCCCCAGCGCAGAATCGCGGCGGTCCAGCGAGTTGTAGTGGCGTCGCAGTTCCAGTTCGGGGGCATGGCGGCTGGCGGGAAGATCGATTTCTTGCTGGTACTTATTGCCGGTGACCAGATGAATGGGGTTGCCGACGCCCAGGTTCAGGCCTGGTTCGTTGTTGCCGGGCAGCGTTGCGATGCCGCCCTGCGCGCAAGGTTCGCCCAGCGCCGACGGGCCGCAGGTCGTTTGCGCCCACGCAGGGATGCCGGCCGACAGCGCAAGCAGAAATAAAAATGCCCGGGAGTGCCGTGCCATGACGCTCTCCGCTAAAATGGAAAGCATTCATATTGCTGCTTGGCAGTCTATGAAAGATCAGGTAGTGTATCCATGTGTCCATTGAGGGAAACCGAAGCATGTTAGTTGTTTTTTATTCCAAGGCTGCGGCTGAAGTGCTCATGTTTGAAAAGCATGCGCTTCCCATATTGCAGGCGGCCGGCAAACCCTACATCGACACTTTGCCCGAGCGTGGCGTCATTACGCGCGACCAGCTCAGTTCGGCGATTGCCGGCATCGAAAATGCGATTGCGACCGATACCGAGTCGGAATTCTCCGACGACGATCACAGCGACTCCAGAGAGCACCCCATTGCGCAGGCCGTGAGCTTTCGCCGTCGTGCCTGGCCCTTGCTGGCCATGCTCAAACTGTCGCGCGAGCATAATACCGATGTTTTATGGGAGCCTGCCCCCAAGTGGTAAGAGCCGCGTAGTGCCGCGCCCGGCCGTCGCGGCCGGACTTCTTTGCACGCGTCCGGTGGCCAATGCCACCGGATCCCGCTTGCGAACGATTCCCGATTTAAGCCAGCAGCACCTCGGCGGCCTGGTCGACCGTTGCCGAGTGGCGGTTGACGGCAGTCAGGATCGCCAGAAACGAGGCCGTAACGATGTCGCGGTGTATTCCCACGCCGAAGCCTGTTGCTGAATCGCCCACCCGCAATTCCACATAGGATGCGGCGCGTGTGTCGGTACCGGTGCCGATGGCATGCTCGTGATAGTCCATGATGCGTATGGGCAGGTTCAGGGCATCGACGAAAGCGGCAATGGCCCCGTCGCCTTTGCCGACCAGATGACGCACTTCGCCATTTTCTTCGATCTCGGCTTCGATGCTGAATTGTTGCCCGGCATTCGCCTTGGGATCGCCGGTAATGCGATGGCGGATTAATTTCAGGGGATGTTCCTGCTCGAGGTATTCCCTGCTGAAAATATCGTAGACCGCCGCGGCCGTGACTTCGGCGCCGGTTTCGTCGGTGACGCGCTGGATGGCGCGGCTGAATTCGATTTGCAGGCGCCGCGGCAGGGTCAGGCCGTGCTCTTGTTCGAGCAGGTACGAAACGCCCCCCTTGCCCGACTGGCTATTGACGCGGATGACCGCATCGTAGCTGCGGCCCAGGTCGGCCGGATCGATGGGCAGATAAGGGACTTCCCACAAGGCATCGGGCTGCTGCAGCGCAAAGCCTTTTTTGATGGCGTCCTGGTGGGAGCCTGAAAATGCCGTGAATACCAGATCGCCCGCATAAGGATGGCGGGGATGAACCGGCAATTGGTTGCAGTACTCGACACAGCGGCGCACTTCATCGATATCCGAGAAGTCCAGTCCCGGATGTATGCCCTGTGTATAAAGATTGAGCGCCAGCGTAACCAGATCGACGTTGCCGGTACGCTCTCCGTTGCCGAACAGGCAGCCTTCAATACGGTCGGCGCCAGCCATCACGGCAAATTCGGCAGCCGCCACGGCGGTGCCGCGGTCGTTATGGGGATGGACGCTCAGCACAACGCTGTCGCGGCGGTCCAGGTTTTTATGCATCCATTCGATCTGGTCGGCATACAGATTGGGCGTGGTGGCCTCGATGGTGGCGGGCAGATTGAAAATGATTTTCGATTCAGGCGTGGGCTGCCAGACTTCGCCGACGGCGTTGCAGACTTCCAGTGCGAATTCCGGCTCGGTCGTGCTGAATACTTCAGGCGAATATTCATAGCGCCATTGGGTTTCGGGGTGCTGCTTCGTGTATTCCTTGATAAGCCGTGTGCCGTTGACCGCAACCTCTTTGATCTGGTCTTTGCTCATGTTGAAGACGATCTTGCGGAATGCTGGAGCGCATGCGTTGTACATATGCACAATGGCTTGCTTGGCACCGGCTGCCGATTCGACCGTGCGGCGTATCAATTCGTCGCGCGACTGGGTCAGGACAATGATCGTGACGTCGTCCGGGATACGGTGCTCGTCGACCAGTTTGCGCACAAAATCGAAATCGGTTTGCGAGGCCGAAGGAAAACCGACCTCGATTTCCTTGAAGCCGATTTTCAGAAGCTGCTCGAAGAAACGCAGCTTGCGTTCCACGCTCATGGGTTCGATCAGGGACTGGTTGCCATCGCGCAAATCGGTGCTCATCCAGATAGGGGGATGAGTGATGCGTTTGCTGGGCCAGGTTCGCTCCGAGAACTCACGGGCGAACGGACTGAATGGACGGTATTTGTCTGAGGGGGTGGAAAGCATATTGCACCTATTTAGCAAAATCTACAGCCATGGTCACCAGGATGCGGAATTAATGAATTCGGGCGCGTCGAATGTACTGGTGACGGAAAATGCGTGGCGTGAGGGCTGCCGAACTGCCACAGGACGCTAGGTCCGGCAACCGATCGGTAGTAGCAGCGATAGCGTGATAGCCAGGAGACGGGAACCCGCGACGCTACCCGCAGCGCAGCTGCGAGTATTTGTCTTGAGAGAAAAAATACGTGGTTCCATCCCGCTAGTCGACCATATTTTTATGAAGATTGCAAGTTTTTGCCATCGGAGGCAGCGGGAGTTTTTGCATCGAGGGCCAGCGCGTGCTCGCGCGCCAGATTGATTTTTGCGGCGCGGCGCGCCCGCAATTCCCGCGCCGTATGTTGTAAATCGCCAACGCTGACGGGATCGCGGCGATCGTGCCAGGCCCAGCGCAAAACCTCTTTGGCGGGTTCGGAGAGCTGTGTGACGAGTTCGTCGAACATTTCGGCGCTGACCAGCTTGCTGCGCACCTGACGCTGGCTGCTGCGTACGAAGCGGTACAGAAAATAGGCAATAATGAGGGTGCAAAGCGCCACCACCGCCCACCAGAAGAAGGGGTTGTATTGTTTCAGCAGTTCCACGGCTTGCGGCCCGAATGCGTGCAATCCCGAGTAATCAATACCGTGGCCAAAGGCCACCAGACGGTTAAGAAGGTCGTACCAGACAAGCGCAACCACGGCGATGACGACCGTGCAGATGATTTTTTGCGTGGCCGTAAGCTTGAGCAGGGCGTTGCGCAGCAAGGAGTCGTCGTGACGAGTGGGTTGTGGTGTTGAATTCTGTTTCATGCAAAATATTGTACCTATGCAATCGCGCCAGTCCCTAGAACTTCGTCATCATCAGCAATTGACGCTGACCCCTCAGCTGCAGCAATCGATTCGATTCCTGCAGCTATCGGCGCAAGATCTGGAAAATGAAATCGCCCAGGCAATGTTGGACAACCCCTTGCTTGAACGGCAGGAAGAGTATGACATTGATACGGCCGATGCGGAACCCGGCGAGCCCGACTCGCCGCGCGAGGACTGGTCATTGTTGGCTTTACCCAACCGCGGCGACGACCCTGACGGCGAACCGACGCGGCCCGAGGCGGCGCAGGCGGAAACCCTGCAGCAGCATTTATTGCGCCAACTGCATCTGACGCGGGCGCTACCCAGGGATATCGCGCTGGTAACGCTGTTGATCGAGGAACTGGACGAAAATGGCTACTTGCTGTCGTCCCTGGAGGAAATCGCAGCCTGTTTGCCGCCCGAGATCGAAATCGATGCCGATGAACTGGCCACAGCCTTGAGCTTGCTGCAGTCCTTTGATCCTCCCGGAGTAGGCGCGCGGTCGCTGGCAGACTGCCTGTTGTTGCAAATGGATCAGTCCGAGGCCGTAAAAGGGTGCGATGCGTCCGTAGTGGCTTGCGCCCGCCAACTGGCCCGGCGGCATCTCGATTTGCTGGCGTCGGGCAATTTGGGCAAATTGTGCGAGGCCCTGTCCTGCACTCACGAGACCCTCAGCCGGGCGCATCGCGTGCTCCTGGCGCTGGAACCCAGGCCAGGACGCGCCTGGGCAAGCTCGCTGGCCGATTATGTCAACCCCGACGTGCTGGTGCGTAAAGTCAGGAATCGATGGCTGGCGAGCCTGAATCCCGCGGTAATGCCCCGCTTGCGCGTCAATGCCCAGTACGAGCACTGGCTGGCCCGGGAGCAGGGCCGCGGCCTGCTGCACGAGCAATTGCAGCAGGCCTACGGATTGATCAAGAGCGTTGGCCAGCGGTTCGAGACGATTTTGCGCGTGACGCAAGCCATAGTCGATCGGCAGCAGGAGTTTTTCGAGCAGGGCATGCAAGGCATGCGCCCCCTGCTGTTGCGCGATATCGCCGACGAACTCGCGATGCACGAGTCGACTGTGTCGCGAGCCACCCGGCAGAAATATGTGACGACGCCCTGGGGCGTTTTCGAACTGAAACGTTTTTTCGGCGCTGCGTTGGGCACCGATGACGGCACGGCCACTTCGGCGGCGGCTGTACGGTCCCTGATCCTCAAGCTGGTGTCCGAGGAATCGGGCAAAAAGCCTCTGTCCGATAGCCAGATAGCGCTCAGGCTGAATGAGCAGGGCGTTGTGATTGCGCGCCGTACGGTGGCGAAATACCGCGAGGCGGCGGGCATAGAGCCAGCCTCGCTGCGTAAGGCCAGGGCCTCCCTGGAGCTGCGTTAGGCAGGTTCGCGGCGCTGGCCTGAGGCCTGTCAGCAACAGTGAGTCAAAAGAATCCAGCCAGGATTGATTTTTTTTGTATCTTGGATGATAATTATTCTCATGTTCATTTGTATCTGCAACGGAATCACCGAGCGTCATGTTCAATCGGCAGTAGCCGAAGGGGCCAGCACGCTTTCCGACCTTCAAGCCCGACTTGGGGTGGCGACCTGCTGCGGTTGCTGCGCCGAAGCCGCCGCTGAATACCTGCCGGGCGGGCGCCATGCAGGACACGCCGCCAGCGAACATGGTCTGGGGGCGGGTGCGCTGGTGGGTGCCGCGGCTAACGACTCTACCGCAGATACCTCCGTATTGATCGAAGTCGTGGCCCGCCGCGCCTGATTTGCCTGTCGGCGCCTGGCCGGATCTTCCTTCTGGAGAACTACGGTTCCCGTGGTTTTAAACACAAGTAGTTACAATAAAAATGGCCCGCCGCAACGAACGCATTGCGAGGCTGGCCGCGACGTCATTCAGCCATAATTCAGACACGGATTCGCGCTTCGCGCGCGCGGCAGGTGCCAGCAGGCTTGTTTCCGCCGCCATTTCTTGTTGATTCACACCAACAAATTAAATCATTTGCATTTACATCAAGATTCGTCTTGCAAGGCTCGACGGACGGTTTCAGGCGCGCTCCGCCAATGAAAATATCGTGTCAGCGTGGTAGGCTTACATCGGTACAGACCATTAGCGTCGCAGGCGTATCCAGCTGTTGGCGGGCGCTCGACCGACTGATTCAGGAGCATGGCCATGAAAGGCGATAAAACCGTTATCCAGTATCTCAATAAACAACTTAAAAACGAATTAAGCGCCATCAATCAGTACTTCCTGCATTCGCGCATGCTGCGCCATTGGGGGCTGAACAAACTGGGCAAGCACGAATACGAAGAGTCGATTGGCGAAATGAAGCATGCCGATCGCCTGATCGAACGGGTTTTGATGCTTGACGGCTTGCCCAATCTGCAAGACTTGCACAAGCTCCTGATAGGCGAGAATGTGCCGGAAATACTCAAGTGCGATCACACGCTGGAATCCGGCGCTCAGGAAACCGTGAAGGAAGCCATGGCGTACTGTGAGTCGGTGCGCGATTTTGTGTCGCGCGATTTGTTCCAGGACATACTCAACGATACCGAGGAGCACATCGACTGGCTCGAGACGCAAATCGAGCTCGTCGATCAAGTAGGGTTGCAGAATTATCTGCAATCTCAGATGGATGAGTAGCTAGAGTATTTTTGGGTTCGAGGTGTTTACGGGATTTGGTGGATTGGTAGCTTTGGTATTTAAAGACGCCGTCTATCGGGGCTTGGGGCCAGGCCCGGCACGGCGTGCTTC